>JAFDFT010000255.1 GCA_019309685.1 Deltaproteobacteria bacterium | reverse complement strand
CTTCAGCATGAGAACCGGAAGAAAATTTATGGCCGGAGCCTGCGACACCATCACCGGAAGTAAACAGACCGGTAACGGTCGTCATGCGGTTATATACTTTGCCGTTGATTTTAATTTTGTATGAATCAGGTACCCAGTCATAATCCGGGCCGGATGTCCAGATACCGCAGCATCCTGAGTGTGATCCAAGCAGATACGGTTCGGTGGGCATAACTTCTGAGTTTTTCTTTTCAGGCTCACAGTTTTGCGCGCACCACAGATTTGCCTGACCGCAGGTCATATCCAGAAAGTCTTCCCATGCTTCTGATTCCAGATGCTTGAGCTCCTTCTTGTCCAGTTTCGCGCCAAGTTCGGCCAGGGCAGTCACCGTATCCATCATGATCGGACCGCGACCCTCTTTCATTTCGAACAGCATCAGGTGGTTACGCAGACAGGTTGGCGTAATAGCTGCTGTTCCGTACGGTGCGTATTTTTCAAGCTCTGCCTTTGCAGCATCGCTTCCTGCGAATGCTTCACCCAAACCATTTAATGCTTTGGCTTTAAACAGCAGGAACCATGCGCCAACAGGCCCGTAACCGTCCTTGAAACGCGCCGGGGTGAAACGGTTTTCCATCATGGAAAGTTCCGCACCAGCCCTTAATGCCATTGTGTATGTGGATCCAGCGTTCCATACAGGATACCATGCACGGCCTTTACCTTCACCTACACTTCTCGGCTGAAAAATATTAACAGCGCCGCCGCATGCCACCATGGCGGTTTTGCATTTGATAATGTAAACCTTGTTTTCACGCACAGAAATGCCAACAGCGCCTGCAATCCGTTTGGGATCATTGGCATCATTTAACAGCTCAACAATAAAACAACGCTCCAGGATGTTGTCGTCTCCAAGCGCCAGTTTTGCGGCCTCTGAGACAATCCTTTTATAGGACTCACCATTAATCATGATCTGCCATTTACCGGTACGGACCGGTTTGGCTCCGGATTTCAAGGTCCCCATTTTCTGGCCCTTTTTACCGTCAAGGGTTTTGTCATCTTCTGATTTTTTCCATATGGGGAGTCCCCATTCCTCAAACAAATGGACAGAATCGTCAACATGACAACCCAGATCAAAGATGAGGTCTTCACGTACAATTCCCATCAGGTCATTACGGACCATCTTGACATAATCATCAGGTGTGTTTTCACCAATATAGGTATTTATCGCTGAAAGACCCTGTGCTACAGCACCGCTTCTTTCCAAAGCAGCCTTGTCGCACAACAATATCTTGGCGTCTGCCGGTGCCCATTTTTTAACTTCAAAGGCAGTGCCGCATGCCGCCATACCCCCGCCAATAATCAGGATATCAACTTCACGCTCTTCAACTTCAGGGTCTCTTACAGCTTTTAATTCACCCTTAGGTTTATTTGGTAATGCCATATTTTATCCTCCTCAATATTTAAATATCATTAATTATTAGTTAATCACGCATTTTGTTAAACAGCCCAAACTTATGCCTGAGGTTTTGCTAGCGTGTAACCATCGGCTTCCTCGGTTGAAAGCAGGCCGCTGTCAAGGTCTTTTCCTTTTAAATCGGGATAAGCGTTTGCAGCTCCTTCCGGTGTTGTCCGAATGGGGAACTTAAATCGCTTAATCATGCCGTTTCTAAACTTACATGTCCACATAATATCTTCTGTACCTAGCATCGGCATGATGCTGCTTCCCAGCGGCACAAAGTCTGAATACCCTCTTACCTCGATAGCCTGTGTCGGGCAGATCTTCACGCATGAAAAACATTCCCAGCACTGATCCGGCTCCTGATTGTAGGCTTTCATCAAATTGGGTTCAAGAGTCATCAGGTCATTAGGACAAATATACAAGCAAGCTGTCTTGTCCCCTCCTTTGCATCCATCACATTTTTCATCAATTACAAAACTTGGCATTGATTTACCTCCTAATTTTGTTTTTATTTCAAGTTATCATTTTTAAAACCACATTCATGGCACAATTTTTCCTGCTTCTTGCTGCTTTTTTTTTGCACCTCCCTTCCGATTTTTTTTTATCTGATCATATCCAAATAATCAAAGGTTCTATTTTTTATTTAGTAGAAAATATATCCTTTAATATCAAGAGGATAGAGCTATTGATAAATTAAGATTATTTAAATAACACCCAGTATTTTTCTTGTCAAGAATTTTTGCCCATACATCTCTAAAATTAAAAACCCATATCAGCTCATTTTTCTCAAACACAATATATGGAAAGCAGATAATCACTTTTCCCCTATATATAGATGGCAGATAACGACGGTAACTTTTTAGTTTTAGCTATGAATATGCTAAATAATACATCCTGTATTTCTATCTAATTAAAATAACATTCACCAACATAACCGCATAATATATCTATATATTTTTAGATAGGCATATGCGCTGAATAAACGTTGCGTTTAAGTCTGAAATCATTTTCTATTGACATGGCACGGGAAAGTGGTACCCCATTTACCTAATTCATCACCCAAGCCTAACATCTCAAGAGTTATAAATATATGGAAAACAATATGTTACCTCTTTCTTTAGATGAAGAATTCTCATTTACCTGCTCAAATGAAGTCCGCTGTTTTAACGAATGCTGCAAAGACCTTAACCAGTTTTTAACGCCGTATGATATTGTGCGCCTGAAAAATCACCTGGACATGACATCGAGCCTTTTCCTTGAAAAATATACGTTTCAGCAAATTGGTCCGGAAACAGGGCTGCCCATCATTTCATTTAAACCAGACTCTGCATCTGAATTGAAATGCCCTTTTGTAACTCAATCAGGCTGCAGTGTTTATGAGAACAGGCCCTCTTCCTGCCGTACCTATCCGCTTATCAGAATTATATCTCGATCAAGGGATACGGGCAGGATCACCGAACAACACATGCTGTTAAAGGAACCCCATTGTCATGGTTTTCATGGCAGTCAAAAATGGACCGTCCAGAAATGGATAGAGAATCAAGGGTTAGCCATCTATAACGAAATTAATGACTTACTTATGGAAATTATCAGTTTGAAAAACCGTCTTATCCCCGGACAACTTGATATAAAATCTAAACAGATTTTCTGCTTGGTATGCTATGATATTGATACATTTCGAAAACATATTGGTGAAAATGAATTGCCTGAGGGCTTCATGCCTGATAACGATATTAAAGATGCTGTGGAAAAAAATGACGTTCATCTTTTAAGAACAGGACTTAAATGGTTAAAAGATGCGCTTTTTGACGAAAAATAATGGAACTTAAAAACAAAGTCGCTCTTGTTCTCGGATCCATAAAAGGCATCGGAAAAGGTATTGGACTTGCGCTTGCGGAGAAAGGCGTAAACGTTGCCCTGAATTATTTTGATTGGGAAGAATGCCTTGATGATTTAAAGAAGGACTTTGCAGGAAAAAAGGTTAATCACCTGATTGTCAAGACAGACCTCCTTGATACCGAAGCAATCCATTTACTTATAAAAAGGGTCTTCGATCACTTCGGTCGCCTGGATATCCTGATCAACAATATCGAACGCGGCGGATGGCCTGTTGTTCATGGCCCTTATGTTAAAGAACAGTGGGATCTTGAATTTTCGACAACGCTTCGTGCCAAACAATGGGTATTTGATGCCGCACTTCCCCACCTTAAAGATTCAGGGGATGGTATTGTAATAAATTTTTCCTCCATTTCAGGGATTGTCGGAAGATCAGGACCTGCCAGCTATGTTTTCAATGACGGTTACGCAACAGCAAATAGAGGTGTATCTCAACTTACTGAAACATGGGCACGAATAGCAGCACCGCAAGTACGCGTAAATGAAATCATGCTCGGATTCTTTGAAACACGGCATGGTGAAAAAACAAGAGGCTGGAAACTGCTCACCCATGAACAGAAACAAGCAATCATAGACCACACCTTACTTAAAAAACCAGGCGCCATCGACGATGTGGTAAAAGCTGTTCTCTTTATGATTAAACACGCACCGTTTATGACCGGAAGTGTACTGAGACTGGACGGCGGTTACGTTCTGGGAGGTGACAAAGTTGAACCCATGCCAAAGGGCGTACTGTAATCTGAAACCTTTGCAAAACCCTTCTTTTTGCCCAATTTCTGCATCAGGTGGTACATCCGCCTTTGGCGGGCTCAAATTTTAATCTGCCACCGAACTTTGGCGGATTAATCCTCGAAATACTCAATGCATGGATGCTTGCCTAGTAGGTCAGGAGATCGTACGGGGTGGTTAAAATTCTCCCCATCCTTGAACTCGAACCCCGGTTAAATATGAAAACAAATTTAACGGGGCAGGCAAAAATCAGCATCTTTCAAAGGCCTCAGTCTTTCAGCTAAATATTTTTTAAACCTTCCTTAATTTAAAATATATACTTTTTATTCCCCACAAGTAAAATTTAACCCATTCAAATCCGAAAGTCAGTAATCTCAAATCATTCTTCCCAAGTTTTTTTATTATTTCAGATTTCACTTTATATCTTTTAAGGAAACTGCTGTTTAAGATAAATTCACGAAACGGATCCACATTATAGGCGGCCATAAAAGCCATTTTCGCCTTCGGTCCTTCAGGTCCTTCATTTCCCCACGGGTCATTTTGAAGCAGCCGCTTCAATTCCGCCCATTTCATTGTCATTTTGTTATATAAAACAGCATCCTGATCTTCGGACC
>JAFDFT010000254.1 GCA_019309685.1 Deltaproteobacteria bacterium | reverse complement strand
TATCTTTCCGGATGGCATTCTGTTTTTTTACTAAGGCCTGAGTTTGTCCCACGGTTTCGCTGTGTTCTTCGCGTAAACGTTTTAAGACCTGCGTTTTTTCCTTCTGGGATAATTCGCTATAGCTCATAATTCAACCTCCATCGTTATGGCGTCTACCATGGCTTCATAATGTGCTACTTCCCAGCCCTGGACATCAATCGCATGATGGGGACAGGCGCTGACACAATTCCCACAGCCTGAACAGTTGGCGGGAGTGACCACAGCCCTTTGAACTTCATTTCCTTCCACTGTCATCGTTTCAAGAACGATAGCGTCTTCATATTCACAAACTTCTATACAGTCACCGGTGCCTGTGCATTTGTCCAGATCAACCTTGGCTACGAAGGGGTCCAATTCCACCTGCCCTGAAGCCAGGAGAACTGATACTTTGGCTGCGGCTGCTGAAGCAGCATTACAGCTTTCCTGGATATTCATTGGGCTTTGGGCCGTGCCAGCGAGAACAATCCCAGGAACGGGTGTCTCAACAGGCCGCAGTTTGGGATGGACTTCCAGCAGGAACCGGTCGTCCCCTTTCGGGATCTTCATCATGTCCACCAGATCATCCACTGGCCTGGGAACCATCCCCACAGCCAGAATCACCAAATCCACCGGAACTTCAATCTCCAATCCGTTTGTAAGATAATCTTTTCCTTTCACCAGTACAGGATGTGTATCGCCTTCGGGGGCTGCAGCTACTTCAGGACGTTGGTCACCGTGGAAGCGTAAGAAACGCACCATGTTCTTGGATGCCTCGGTATAATAGCTTTCATGCTCGAGCCCGTAGGTGCGGATATCCTCATAGAAGTCATAAACATTGATGTTGGGATATTCATCGAGAAGCTCATTTACCTGATGAAGTGTGGCTGTACAGCAGACTCGAGAACAATAGTTGTTCAGGATGCCATCAGGCTGGGGTTCGTGAACTCCGGCAAGGTGCCGGCTGCCTACACAATGGATCGCTGCGATATCCCTAACAGGATGGCCTTTCCAGGTCAATTCACCGACATTTCCATCCCTTAAACCCATATACCGGATAAACTGCGGCAGGGTTACAACTTCCGGGAGTTCGTCATACCCGTAATCACCCCTGGGGGGTTCATAGGGTTGAAAGCCGGTAGCGATAACTATTGCTCCAATCCGCAGATCAAAGGTCTTCTTCTTGTTTTCGAAAATAACTTTTTGGCCATCAATCTCAATTGGTTTTCCATCGTAATGTTCCCAATCGACTGCAGGTGTTGAGGGGAAACATCCTTCATAAGCCCGGTAAACAACTTTGCGTTTTGTCAGGCCGTAGTTGAAGTCATCTGGAACCTCTTGAGTACAGGCAGCCAGGGCAGCTTCTGCATTGTCTCCGCTTACACCGCGGGATTGGGAACGGATTTGGACGTCATAGTTCCCGATATACCCGCGGATATTCACCAACTCAGACAAAGTGTGAATTGTAATCAGAGGATGAGTTCTTACCTCGTTTATCAAGGAGTGCAGGTCTTCACGGGCGTTATTCCCGGTTGGAAAAACAGTTTCAAGTTGAGCCATTCTCCCGCCCAGAAAAGGAGTTTTCTCGATCAGTGTGACGTTGATTCCGCGTCCCGCGATATCATATGCAGCGCGTAAACCAGCCACACCACCTCCGATAACCAGTGCGTGCCGCTCAGCTTTTAACTTAATCATATCCAGGGGTTTTAACAGGTTAGCTTTTGCAATCCCGGCATACATCAATCGGACAGCCTTTTCTGTGGCACCACCAGGATTGTTGCTGTGGACCCAGCTGTCCTGTTCGCGGAGACCGACATGATGAAAGTAGTATGGATTTAAGCCGCCCCGTGCGACTGTACCCCGAAATGTGTGTTCATGCAGGGAAGGAGCACAAGCACCGATGACAACCCGGGTTAATCCAAGCTCTTTGATATCATTTTCAACAATGGATTGCCCGGCATCCGAACACATGGACATATCCGTCCGCGCAATTGTTACATTTGGATGTTCTCGCATCTTTTCAGCGACTTTTTCCACATCTACAACATCACTGATGTTCCCACCGCAATAACACACATAGACACCTATTTTAGTTTCTTCAGGTTTGGGATTTGTTTTTTCTGTCATAGATTTGCTCCTTATTTACCGTTCCGAACGGATTCTAGATAGGAAGCAGCTGAACTTGCAGCCGCACTCGCGGAATTGATGCTGTCAACGATATCCATTGGTCCGGTCGATGCGCCTGTAGCAAATATTCCCGGTTGGTTTGTTTTGGTAGATGACAGATTCGGTGTTGGGGATTTTACAAAACCAAATTCGTCAACATTGACTCCATAGACCTGGGAGGGGTTATATTTCGGGCTCATTCCCACAGAAAGAACAATCATGTCGTGAGTGCGTTCAATAATCTGGGAATTTTCATCGATAAGTTCCACGCGAACAACAGGATTTTGGTTTTCATCTTCGGAGATCTTGGCTACTTTCCCTTTCACAAATTCAATACCCATTGCTTGAGCGTTTTGATAAAATTGTTCATAACCTTTGCCAAATGTTCGAATATCCATATAGTAGATCGTGATATCCGCCATGGGAAGGGATCCGGCGATCAGCATGGCTTGTTTAATAGCGTACATGCAGCAAATCCGGGAACAATAGGGAACGCCCAGGGTTTCATCCCGGGACCCAGCGCATTGAACATAGGCGATGGATTCAGGTTCTTTTCCATCACCGGGACGAATTACACGGGCGTACGGACCGGTGGGTGCCAAGAGACGTTCCATGATTAATCCATCAATCACGTTGTGCAGTTTCCCGTTGCCGTATTCTTTTTTCGCGTCTATTGGTGTTGTTTCAAACCCGGTTGCGATGATCAAAGTATCAACTTCAATTTCAACTTCCTTTTCAGTCTGCAAAAAGTCAATTGAATCCACCGGACAAGCCCTTGCGCATTTTCCACATAAAATGCAGTTATCCATATCCAGGACCGCAATTTGTGGAACGGCAGTTGAGAAAGGTACGCGAACGGCACGAATAGCGCCGATATTCAAGTCAAAGGGGTTGGGTATATCCACAGGACAGGCATATTCACATAGTCGGCATCCGGTGCAGGTTTCTTCAACAACGAAGCGAGGTTTTTTTAGTACGTTGGCGATAAAACCGCTACCGTTTTTTTGTACGGATTGAATTTCTGAGTAGGACAGGATTCGGATATTTTTATTGTTGGCTACCGCCGACATTTTAGGAGTAGTGATACAGCTTGCGCAATCCAGGGTAGGGAACACTTTGCTCAACATGATCATCTTCCCGCCAATGCTGGGTTCTTTTTCTACCAAGATGACTTGGTATCCCTGATCGGCCAGATCCAATGCTGATTGCATCCCTGCAATCCCTCCCCCTACAACTAACGCATCTGCTTTGAGCTTATTTTCGTCCATCATTTATCCTTCCCTTGGTCTGCGAGTTCGTCCTGGACAAATCCAATTTCATTTAACGTTTTATTCATCTCGTTGACTTGTTTCAGGAAAGGTTTTTTGCAGACTGTACAGATAGCCGCTAATTTAAGCCGTTTAATATTAATTCCAAGTTCCCCCATTTTTTTATAGGTTTGATCCACCATCACTGCAGTTCGCTCAGGGCCTCCTTTAAAAGGGCTGTCTGTGCCACTGTACATGACAATGATACCGTCAATACCTTTTTCAAAAGCCTGGATATAAAATTCCGTTGAGAACATGCTCGGACAGCGAACGGGAAGAATACTGGTGTTGGTGGTGTAGTTTAAGTGCTGCTGCCCGACATAATCAGCGCCAGCATATCCTCCAGACAGAGTTGCTAATATTAATATTTTGGGTTCTTTAGTTGTTGTAGTTTCGTTCATACGCCTTTTCCTAGATAGAATGCGCACCCATTAACATAGAGTTACGGCTTAGAGATGGTGACTCTAAGCCGTAGGCTATTTAACCTTCCTGTAAAAGAATCATTTTTGTCTGCGGATAAAAAGACGATCATATCCATCTGCTGCAAGGTCGCCTAAATATTCGTGTCCAACTTTGGCACACCAGCGGGGCATATCGCTTTTGGTGGTTTCTTCCCCGGACCAAAGCTCCAGGATTTCACCGACATTTACTTTGCCAATGCTCTTTTTCGCTTCCAGCAGCGGTCCAGGGCAGGCCATGGCCCGGGCATCAACTACTTCTGCAGCTTCTATTTTTTCTAGTTCTTCTGGGGACATTTCTTTCTCCTTGTCAAATATTAAAACTAATTGATTAACGGTTTTTTGATAGGATTGGACAGGTACGATTGAACTTTGTATCTGCAATCCTGTAGTAGATTTCCCTTCCATCCCTGCGTGAATGCAAAACACCTTTGTTTTTCATCAATCTGAGATGCTGGGATGTGTTTTGCATCGAAGAGTCAATTTTCTCTGAAATATCACTCACATTTAACTCACGGGTACCGAGAGCCCAAACGATTAATATCCTGGAGGCGTTTCCCAGGATGCCGCAAAATTCTGCCTGTTCCTGGGCTTCAGCAATCTCATTTGGGTTCATAAATAACTCTCAATCAGTTAATTGATTATTTAATTACAGGACAATGGAAAGTATAGGATTGAGGTTACTTTTGAATAAGTGCAATTTATCACAAGCGGTATCGGGTCTATCAATGAACCCCTATAGAA
>JAFDFT010000253.1 GCA_019309685.1 Deltaproteobacteria bacterium | reverse complement strand
TAAAGAACTTCAAGAAAAACCAGCAAAGCCAAAATCAGTATCCGGCTGGGGATGGTGGGTTGGTGCTGTAATAACAGTGCTGATTCCAATCCCGGTCTATATATTAACATGGTCTTTTCACAGCAAAGGAATAGCAAAAGCCACCTGTATCTGGCCGCAATGGATTACTACAACAGTTATGTTTTGGGCACTTGGTGTCGCCATCATTTCTTTGATTCTATTTTTGCTGTGGCATTTTCTGGCCAACAAGAAAAAGCGTGCTACAATGGCGGACTATGGTTTGACCTGGAAGAAAGGGGGTCTCAATTGGATTAAGATAGGGAAGTCATTTTTACTGGCCTTTATCGCGATCTTTATTGCCCATCTATCGCTTGTGATTTCGGATTGGGCGTTTCAGACAGATTATCGCTTATGGGTGTTTGCCATCAAACCTCTGGACGCGCTGCATTTCGGTATCACTTTGGGTTATATCATTCCTTTTACCATTTACTTTCTGATACTGGGTCTGGTGCTGCACGGACAGATGCGGCCAGGTAAAGCCGGTGCTCCTTTGGAAATCGGCAAAGAAATGATAATTAATATCGTATTGTTAATCGCCGGGTATTTTATATTCTTGCTGTTCCATTATATACCGCTTTTCAGAGGTGGAACGCTTCTTATACCCGATTTTCATCTTGCAGGAATCGTTTTGTTCCAGTTTATTCCCATATTTATCATCGTAGGAATTACAGCGACCTATTTTTACAGAAAAACGGGCCACATCTATGTTGGCGCATTTATGAACGCCATGCTGATAACCTGGATCGTTGTAGCGGGTCAGGCGATTCATTTTCAATATTAACAGATAGATGTATTAATTCAGTTTCGATGGAATTGATGGCGAGGTGGCCGCAGCAAGCGGCCACCTCGCTGGTTTTGATGCATCTATCCGCTTTAAATTTCATATTGTTTTTTTAAATTCATTTGGTTGGTCAAGCATTACACCCTTTTTAAGGCTCTTCCACCCCTTGTTCCCGTTGCCGTGCCGTTTTGAATGGAAAGCTTTCCGTTCACAAGCAGATTGACAACACCTTCTGAATATTGATGCGGATCCTTGTACGTTGCGTGATCCGTAATTGTATTTATATCGATCATCGCGATGTCTGCATAGTTGTCTTTAGCAATCTTCCCCCTGCCTTTCATATTGAATTTTTCTGCGGGCATTGATGTCATAGACCGTATAGCCATGGGCAGGTCCATAAGTTTTTCATCCAAAACAAACTTTCGCAGTTTTTTAGGGAACGTACCATAAACGCGCGGATGAGGCTTGGTCATATCTTTTGGCACTGTCCAGCCGTCAGAAGCCGTAATAATGTATTCTTTCGGCATAAGCGCCTTCACGATATTGATATCCTGTGAGAAGAACACGGCCATGGGGGCCGTATCTTCACAAACCATGTCCACAAAAGAATCAGAAGGATTTCTCCCTTCAATTTCAGCAATATCCTTTACGGTTTTGCCTTCATATGACTCTTTTTCAGAATACATGGTGATCAGCGTCTTTTCCGGGCCCATATATGAAAATACTTCTTCTATGGCTTTTTTGATCTGCGTCCTGCCTTCTTTGGTCTTGTATGTATCCTTTACACCTACACTTGTCTTGAATTCATCCGGCAGTAGTATGGAAAGATAGGTAGAGCCGGCCGCATATGGGTATTGATCGGCAAAGAGATCAAGGCCCTCTTTTCTTGCTTTTTCAATAAGTCTGAGCAGTTGAGAAGCCCGTGTATTATCAATGGGTGCTGCAATCTTCAGATGGGATATTTCAACAGAAATTTCAGCGCGCCTCCCGATCTCAACAGCCTCTCCAATAGATTCAAGCACACCCGGTATTTCTCTGCTATTTTTTTTGCCTGACTCATCACGCATATGTGTGGTGTATAGTCCCCCGTATCTTCTTACTACTTTGCAAAGTTCAATCAATTCTTCTGTCTTTGAAAGTAATCCAGGAGCATATTCAAGGCCTGTAGACATTCCGACTGCACCTTTTTCCATTTCTTCGGCCACCCTGCTTTTTATGGCATCAAGTTGTTTGGCGGACAGCTCCGCGGGCTGATTGTCCCCGAAAAGTTCTTCCCGAATCATACCGTGAGGCACGAGGTGGTATACGTTTGTTCCGAAGCCCACCGAATCCACAATGCCGCTCCACTGATTAAAATCGGTGTATCCATATCCACAATTACCGGTAACAACAGTTGTCACACCTTGATAAATATAGTTATAGTTCCCTTTCCAGCTGGGCATGACATAGGCAAGGTATCGTTTCGCCCCTAACTTTTTAAACGTTAAATCACAATGGGTATGAGCATCTATAAACCCAGGCGTTACGATAAGTCCGGTGGCGTCAATGATCTTTTCCGCATTTCCATCAAGTTTTCCGATGGCAGCAATTTTATCTCCCTTAACCCCTATGTCGCTGACAAAAGGTTCGGACAGCACGCCATCATAAATCGTCCCCCCCTTTATAAGGACGTCATATGCCTGTTCGGATGTTTTAGCGCAGCCAGTAATTGAAGGGATACTGCCTGCGACAGCGAAAACTGCGGCCGTTTTACCCGCTTTTTCCATGAATTCTCTACGTGTAATCTTTGTTTTATCTATTTTTTCCACACCCTACCTCCTTTCATCAGTTATACTTCTTTTTTTCG
This sequence comes from Deltaproteobacteria bacterium, assembly GCA_019309685.1. Taxonomy (GTDB): domain Bacteria; phylum Desulfobacterota; class Desulfobacteria; order Desulfobacterales; family JAABPS01; genus JAABPS01. The sequence continues at coordinate 2,012 of JAFDFT010000253.1, read as the reverse complement.
TCTTCGCCTCGACATCCTGGCATCGCCGATCTTTTGGTATTTTGCTCTAAGCCTCGGCCAGACAAAAAAGACATACAGGGAAGACAAAATAATAATCCCGAGTATGAAAAATAACGCTATCTTCTGATCTATTACATCCTGCGGCTTTACAGGCCCGAATAGTATAAAGCCCGCAACAATACCATACGCGATTATCACAACAATCGGCATAATAATGCCGCCCTTTATCCTGAAACCTCTCTGGGTTTCGGGCATTTTCTGTCTCAGCCTTATTACTGAAAACGCCATTACCATATAGATCAGGCATTCAGTTGCCGCGATGATCATGATCATTGAAAGAACATAATGGGTGAGAAAGCCATAAAAGGAGACCCCCACACAGTAGGCCGTAACCACCAGCATGGCCACCCAGGGTGTCGCATATTTCGGATGAAGGCGTGCGATGAACTTAGGCAGAGACCAGTCCCTGGCCATGGCATAAAGGAATCTGGAGGATGTCATAATGCCGGCATTAATGGATGTGAGAGACGCCAAAAGGGCCATACCTATCATGAAATACAGACCGAATCCTCCCAGGAGTTTTTTCCCGTAAAGAATATGTGGAATAGGCAGGCCGTCCGGCTTGAGGACCCATGCAAGCTCTTCCTTTCCAAGAACGGATGTCATGGCAGTAGAAAACAAGGCGTACACAATAGCCAGCACACCCAGTGCCAGCATCATTCCTTTGGGAACGATCTTAACATCCGTGACCTCTTCTGAAATGGTTACCACCCACTCGAAAGCGATAAAACAGGCGATACCGATGGCAACTGCCTGGATGAAACCGTCCATACTGCCGATACCAACGGGGTTGGCTATCTGGAAATCAATCCGGTAAAATCCATAAAAAGAGATCAGTATCAGGCCTACAAACATAGTGTAAGCAATAATATCCTGGGTGTTGCCCGCAATCTTGATTCCTCTGAAATTAAGAAACAGCAATACTATGCCAAAGATAATGGCCCAGATAACAGGATCCAGAAACGTAGTGCCCTGGGCAAGCGCCTGGGAAAGGATGTATATTTCCGCCCCGACAATGGAGAGCTGTCCCATGACATAGCTTCCGGAAATTATAATAGCCGCGCGCTCGCCAAATGCTTTTTCAATATACAGCTTTATTCCAGCAGCAGAGGGAAACATGGAATTAAGCTCGCAGAAGCACGAGCCCGCTAAAACGGCCATGATTCCGGCGGTGAGAATTGCAATCCACGCCGAATTGCCGGTTAGATAACTGGCGAGTTCAATGAAAGCAACATAATTCACTGTAGCAAGGGCCATACCGGCCCCGGTAGATACAACCGTTCTCAACCCAACAGCCCGTTTCAGTTGTGTCATAAAAACCCTCCTTCACAGATTGTGGTATTTAGTTTACTTTTTTATCAGTGGCTGATTTATAGTTAAAATTTATCCTCTTGTGATTTTATCTCTGCCAACGATTTGTCAAACGCTTGAATAACGAAATCGACTTCTTCCTCTGATATTACCAGACTGGGCATGATCCTTATTATTTTGGGATTATTAAACGTATAGATGGATATCACACCGTTTTGCCTTAGTTGATAGGCCATTCGTGGGCCGATACTGTCATCTGGAAACGCCATTCCCAGCATTAAGCCTTTCCCTCGAACATCAATAACCAGTTCAGGATATGTGTCCTTTAGTGCCAGGAGTCCAAGCATAAACCTTTTGCCCATTTCATTTGCATGTGCGGGCAAATTATTTTTTTCAATGTATTCGATATTTGCAAGCGCTACAAGACAGGCCAGTGAAGTCCCGCCAAAAGAGTTGATGATAATAAACGGATGTGCCATGAGAAAATCACTGATTTCTTCGGTAAAAACAGCACAGGACAGGGGGTATAGCCCACCTGAAATGGATTTTGCCAGCACCATGATATCCGGGCACACACCGCTGTGCTCCGCGCAGAACATTTTCCCTGTCCGCCCGAATCCTGTCTGCACTTCGTCAAAAAT
>JAFDFT010000252.1 GCA_019309685.1 Deltaproteobacteria bacterium | reverse complement strand
ACCAACGAGATAAATTAGTACCTCAAATGAACGTAAATAAAATGAAAAACTTTTATTAATTGAATAAGGCCTTAAGAATAGCCGGTTTTATTCCGGTTTTTGTATATCTTCTATAGATGAGGTATAAATATCATTTATATTTTCATTTTATTTACCCTACGGGAAAGCCGATGATACCCCATCTTCTGCGTTATCAAGGGATCACAGTAGATTATTACGGCTTCACCCTTGATGCCTTTAAGCTGGAGTATCCTCAACTTTCGCTCAATTGAGGTAGTACTTTCTTTATCAGGATCGCTCATACCTATATCCATCTTCAACCACCCACAACCGATGCCGGGCACCCGGCTGATTGGCATCATGTAATTCGTATCCGGCATCCCCTTCATAAAGAAAGCACGACCCATCTTTGGTTTGTGAAATCTTTGGATAAAAGGTCATAAGCTGCTGTTTCGCAATCGCCAAAAGAGCGGTTTTTACATTTCCGTAATCAGACAATTTAAGTAATGTGACAAAAGTCGGAGGGGGAAGTACAATTTCTCCCGACCCATGCGCGTCCAGCGCTGAGGCTGGACGCATCCAGCGATAGTCTGAAATTTCTTCTCCATCAATTTTTACGGAATCACCTTTCACGGCAGTCACGAAAAACCAGGCTGTAAATCGCTTTGGGAGCCCTTCCGGCGTTGTCCATCGGGACATCAAAATCAAGTTGTCTGAATAGATTTCAACACCCGCTTCTTCCATAGTCTCTCTGACAGCAGCATTTTTTGCAGCACTAACAATATCGTTTTCTTTAGTTGGGAAATCTTTTTGATCAACTCTCCCTCCCGGGAAAACCCATGCACCCCCATGAAAGGATAATTTGGTATTGCGGCGAACGAGCAGTATCTCAAAATGATCACCCACCTCTTTTAATAGAACAGCGGTGCCGGATGGATAAGGCTCTTTCACATTTCCTTTCTTAAGTTTTTATAGGGCCATTTTAAATAATAGATATAACTAAGGGCAATTCACAACGTGTAATGCGTCATGCTCTCACAGCCATTATCCGTAACAAGCAGGGTTTGTTCAAATTGCGCGGAAAGAGATCCGTCACTGGTTATAGCCGTCCAGTTATCGTCCAGTATATTTAAATCTCTTTCTCCAAGATTAATCATTGGCTCAATGGTAAATACCATCCCGGGTACCAGTTTGACGCCATCGCCTTTTTTCCCGTAATGGGGAATCTGGGGCGGCTCATGAAATTTAAATCCAACTCCATGACCCACAAATTCTCTAACAACAGAACACCCTTCCCCTTCAGCGTAAGTTTGAATCGCCCAGCCGATATCACCTACAGTATTGCCAGGCTGTACCATGGATATACCTCGCTTTAAACACTCTCTTGCGACAGATACGATCTTTTTTGCGTCTGGACCGGGTTTGCCAACAAAAAATGTTTTGCTGGCATCAGCGTAATACCCGTTGAGAATCGTCGTAATATCTATATTGACAATGTCACCTTCATGAATGATCCTTTTGCCAGGGATACCATGGCAGATGACTTCATTAATAGAAACACATATACTTTTTGGATACCCTTTATAGTTCAAGGGCGCTGGAATCGCATTATTCTTTACGATGAATTCATGAATAAGCTTATCAATATCAGCAGTTTTAATTCCCGGCTTTAAATGAACCTCTGCAAGATCAAGGGCCTCTAGAGTTAACGCACCCGCTTCTCTGATTCCTTGGACGTCATCTTTATTTTTCAACTGAATTCGAAACTTGTCAGTGGACAGTTCTCTCTTTTTTCCAAGATTAATGCCTTTCTTGCTAAGACAGCATTTTTTATATTTACGGCCACTTCCGCATGGACAAGGCTCATTTCTACCAACCTTAATGTCATCTACCATTCAGCACACCTTTCCGCCAACCATAACATCATTTTCAATTCAGCTCACCTTCTGCATTTACCTTCCTTCTTTCAATCGTAGAATTAATACCAGTCCTTACGCATCTTCAACGTAACTATCGATAACCATAAACCATTAAAAATGCAAATGAAATATCAATAAAAAGCGTGAAGGTTTACTTTTATTTTATCATTTCATTTAACTGCTCTACCGTATAAACACCCGGTTGTATGCCTTCCTCTGCCATTTGAAACACAATCTTTACCATTAACGAATTATAAGGCGTTTTAATACCATTCTCCTCACCGATTCGCACAATTTCACCATTTAAGTAGTCCACTTCAGTCCGTCCCCGTTTTAAATAAAGGTCCTGCCAGGTACTGGGACGAAGCATCATTTTTTCATCACCTGAAATCTCAAAATCACGATTACCCGGTTTGCGCAAGCTCGAAATCATCTTATCTACGGGCTGCTGCCCCGCAAGCGGAACTATTTCAATCCCTTCGGCATCAACAACCTGTTGGGCTTCTTCTAAAATATTAGCCATCATCATTCGCGGTACTTCGTATTTGAGTCCTTCCAAAAGTGATATCCCTGTAATGCCAAAAAGAGCATTGCTCAGATTTCTGAAAAGCTTTGACCATTTTACCGCCATGATATTCGGATAGGGTGTTGCGGAAAAACCTGCACCCGTAAGTATTTCACAAAGGGTCTCAACAAATTCATCAACACCCTCAGGATACACGCCGATTCCAAGGCTGTTTTCTGCCACATGGGTAATTATACCGGGTTCAAGATACTTCGCTCCAAAGAAAACAATACCGCCATAAACAGAATCAAATTTCTCTGCCGCAAGCGCTTCATTTCGAACAGCATTTTGAAAACAGACTGTTTTCAAACCGTACGCACTTTTGCTGATTTTTTCTATGGCCGCTTTTGTATCAAATGTCTTCATTGTGAGGAAAATAATATCGTCCTCTTTAAAATCAACCGCTTCAATAGTGTTAACTACCGGAAGCTTGATTGTAAAATCTCCTTTTATGCCGAATATTTGAAGCCCATTTTTTGATATGGCTTCTGTGTTTGCCTTTGAACAAACTAGAATAGTTTTATGTCCTGCATCATGAAGATACCCTCCAATCACACTGCCCACTGCTCCCGCTCCATACACAATAATTCTCATACTATTTCCTCTATACTATTTTTTTTATCTTCATCAGTACGTTTCCCCATCTTTTTTCATCATCGGTACAAATCGAACAGGAATAATGGCTTTTTGCTTTATCTTACCCTCTCTTTTAACCAAAAGCACAAGTTTCTGATGTAACGATTCGCCAACAGGAATGATCATCCTGCCCCCTTCCGCAAGCTGATCCTTTAATGGTTCGGGTATGTGTGATGGCGCACAAGTCACAATAATAGCGTCAAACGGGCTATGTTCTTTCCATCCTTTATACCCATCACCGACTTTCACTGTGATATTTGTGTATCCTAAATCTGATAAAAGCCTTTTAGATCTTTTGCCGAGAACATCTACAATTTCGATGGTATATACATGTTTACATATTTTACCTAAAATGGCTGCCTGATAACCGGAACCTGTACCTATTTCAAGAACTTTCTCTTTTCCTTTGAGATCCAGTACCGCAGTCATAAGCGCGACAATATACGGCTGTGAAATTGTCTGACCTTCCCCAATGGGCAAAGGATAATCATTGTATGCCTCGTCTTGATATCGTTTGGGAACAAACTTATGCCGTTCAACCTTCCTCAGAGCTTCCAATACCTGCTTATCTTTGACTCCTCTTGCTTCAATCTGATTTCTAACCATGCGTTCGCGTTTTTGCGCGAATCCGGGCAAATCTTTCTCTTCCACCCTGCAGTCAGCAACAAATATTATTGAAACCAGTAAGCCAGTAATAAAATAAAAATATATCCTTTTATTTTCCTGAGTTCTCATGATTCCACCTCCTTTTACTGAAACGATCCCTTCAGTTAACAAAAAAAACAACGATTGATAATGAAGGCAATTGTTACTAAGGCAATGCAAGAATACTGTAGAAAGATTCATAATTATAGCGGCTTGTAGAAAGATATAGATCTGGAGGATAGTTTAAAATGAAATACTGTTTTTGGCTATAATAATCAATCAAAAAGAGGTGAATGTCTAGGTCGATACAGCTATGCATGCAAGCTTTGGTCTTTCAAGCAAAAAAGGTCTCAGAGCTTAAAGTGTTCTGTCAAACTTTAAAACTTAATACATCTACGAGCAGAGGTATCATTTATGCAGAGGACAGGGGTAGGTTGTGGCGCTTGAGAAATGGGTAGTTTAAAAGATATCCAAATCCCGTTCAGATAAATTGTGACGTCATCTTTAATAAAGGCTGATAAGTTGACGGTACAAACGCCAAACAACTCTTAAATATCCTCCTCCCTATCTTCATTTTCGAACTCATCTACCTTTATCGGGATAACACCATCTTTTGTTTTTTCATTACCTTCAATTAATTGATCAAATTCATCTGGTTCAGCCTCATCGACTTCGGCAATCTCTTCTTCAAGCGCTTCAATTTCTGCAGGTGGCTGTTCCATAACACTCGTCTTATCTTCCTTGTCATCAAAAAAGATTTCGATAGATTGTTCCTGTTTATTACCATACAGTTCAATGACATTATCAGCAATTGCACTTATCCATAAAGAAGGTGGGAAGATATTTTTTGTTCTTAACAGGGATACAAGTGCTTCTTTGCCTTCGGAGATAGCGGCCTTTATATCTTTGATGCCGTATTTTTCCTCGCACATAAGTGACATAAA
>JAFDFT010000251.1 GCA_019309685.1 Deltaproteobacteria bacterium | reverse complement strand
ATTGTAGGAAGTCTGATAGGCGGCATTTTAATGCTAAGAATTGGCATTAATCGCAGTTTGTGGATATTTGGCTTCTTCCAGGCTGTCTCCACAGCCGGGTTTGCGTTTCTAGCTCATATTGGAAATAACGTAGCTGCTCTATCAGGCGTTATCGCTTTTGAAAACCTGAGCAGTGGTATGGGGACCGCTGCTTTTGTTGCCTTTATGGCGAGCATTACCAATAAAAAATTTACTGCCACGCAATATGCTCTTTTGAGCAGCTTGATGGGAGTCCCACGTGTTTTAGCATCAGCCCCCACAGGCTTTTTAGCTAAGCATATGGGGTGGGAAAGTTTCTTTATTGGTTGCGCATTGATTGCTGCCCCCGGGATGTTTTTATTGCTTAAATTCGCGCCCTGGAATTCAAAGACCGATTAAACCCTTTTAAGCACATAATAACAATGGTATAGAATATCTTGCCCATGAAGAAAAACGATGAAAAGAAGCTCCTCCTTGAACGCTCTCAACAGCTACTAAAAGCCCGAAGTGAAATCCTTTCTCTGCCACCTGAAAAACAGCTTGATCGTCTTTTAGAGCATCCTCAGCCGGCAGCCCTTGTCCACTCCTTCCCTGAAGAAGATTTGCTCTTTCTTATACATGATATCGGCCTTCAGGACAGTCTACCGATTTTGTCCCTTGCATCCGACAAGCAAAAAGAATTTTTTTTAGATATGGAAACATGGGAGAAAGACAGGGTTGATACCGACGCTCTTACAAAGTGGCTGGATCTTATGCTTCAGGCCGATCCAAAAAGGCTCATTAAATGGCTTATTGAAGAAAAATCTGAATTTCTTGAATTTTATTTTCGCAACAACATCGACATTCGGATTCGGGAACACGATCAGGACCCATCAGACTTTGGCGACGGCTACTTTACTCAAGACGATACCGTTTATATTAAGATCCTCGACGCGTCTGTTCAAACCGAAGAACAGGAAGTTTCCGAAAAGGAGCGAAAAGAATTTTTAACAAAATTTTTAAACCAACTATCGTTGTATGACTTCCAAACCTATCGAAACCTGCTTATTGAGTCCACGGCAATCATCGCTACTGAGATTGAAGAGGAAAATTATCGCCTGAGAAATGTCCGTCTCTCTGAAAAAGGATTTTTACCATTTGATGAAGCCATCGGTATTTATCAGCCTATAAAAACTAACGACTTGAAAGCAAAATATCCAAAAACAAAATGGCTGTTGGACAAAACAACACTTCTTCCCGTACCGATGTATCACGCTGGCATGTTGGAAGGGGACAACCTCTTTACCCGCGCATTATTGCAGGTTAAAGATGATGCTATTCTTCAGCGCCTGCAAGTTGAATTTGCCAATCTCTCTAATCAGATCGCTTCCGCAGATCAAAAGAAAATCACAAGCAAAGAAGAACTCCAGAAAATCGTCAAAAAATCGTGTGGCTATCTAAGTATGGGTTTGGAAAAACTTGCCCTTGAAGAGGGTTCCGATAGAAATAAAGAAATAATTTCAACTATGTTTATCCAGCGATACCCCCTTGCGGATATTTTCAGAGTTGGATTTGGCCTTGCGATGTCACTTAAATGGCAGGCAGATAAATGGATGAAGAGCAGCTGGTTTTCAAAAGAAGGCCTGACCTTAAGCTTTTGGGGGGAAGAATGGCTCGGTGTACTCGGAGGACTGTTTATCAAAAAGCCGCTTTTCTTTGACAATTATAAAACTGATCAATTGTACAGGGAATTTTCCTCAATCAAAGATATTAAAGAAACTGAAACAACACTTAATGAAATTTTCGAGGTTGATGATCTTTTGTCCCTTATAAAAATTAAAATTGACACCACATTTGAAGGATTTCTTTCGTTTAAAAACCTTGTGCTGACACTTTGGGTGAGGGATTGTCTGGGTAACAGTGACGAACTTTTACCCGTAAAACTGGCTGATTTTACAAACTTCTTTGAATATCTGTTCAGCGAGAAGCCAGCTGAAACACAGGATGAGGAAGAAGGTCGAAAAATCGGTAAGTCCGTTAAAGAATCGTTTCTAAACTGGCTTTCAAAGAAAACCGGCTTGCCCCACCATAAAATATCTCAAAAACTCGGCCAAACCCTTGAAAACCTATTCACCGAAATTGAAAAGGAATACGGAAATATCTCAAGCAAAGACCTCGATCCAAGATATGTTTATCATTTTTTGTTGGAGGAATAACGGTTCACAAATCTGTCTCCTCTGCGGTTCCCCTTGTCTCCGTTTCTCCCCTTCGCCATGTCGTTCAGTCCCCGTCTCCCCGATTCTCCCAGTTTTCTTTGCGACTTTGTTAACCACATCTGTTTTTCCAAATAAAATTGGCTTAAAATCCTTCACTTGAATCCCAGACCCCTCGTCGAAGACCCCGAGGATTCTCGAGGGGAATCCTCGACCCTTTTTTGATTCTCTATTCAGTCATCACTATTTAACTATTCCCTACCAACTTTTGTCCAATATCATACGCCTCTTTCAATATCTCATCCATATCCTTTGCCGGTTGGTCATGGCTGTTTGCGTGAACAATCCGGCCCTTTTCTTCAAATCCAAGACCGCCGCCCGTCATGCCTGCAAGCCAGCGTATGGGTCTCATATAACTCTCCGGATCCGGGTGGCCTTGTGATGTGACAAGCGCGTAGGATTTACCAGCAGGAACTGCTGATTCATATTCCCCAGCCGTCTCCTTACTCATATATAACGAATAAAAACGGTCCACCATTATCTTCATTTGACCGGCGATGTGGTACATATATATGGGGCATCCAATCACAATACCCGTGCATGTTTTGATTGCTTCCAGGTATTGGCTCAAATCGTCTTTTTGGCTGCATTTCCCTGGATTTTCCCTGCATTTCAGGCATCCCATACAGCCTTTTAAATCAATATCGTGAAGCTTAATTTCCACAGTTTCCGCGCCTTTTGCCTTTGCGCCGTCTAAAATAGCAGAAATGATTGTTGATGTGTTCCCTTTAGCCCGAGGACTTCCATTAAACGCTAGAATTTGCATAATTTCTCCTTAAGGTTGAACATTAAATTTACATGTATTTTAACGAACCTGAAAACAGCTCTTGAGCGTTAATTGCCTTTAATTAACACGGAGCTAAAGATTAGTGGAAATTTGTCAATATTTATGCATTATTCTCAAATGACTTGCCTGATCTTGGTTTTTCAATAAGCCTTCCTGTAACAAATCGATGCAGAATGCTTGATATTAGAGTTTGATAAGGCATACCATCTTCAACAGCTCTTGTTTGAAGTTCTTCAAGTACCATAGATGAGATTCGGATATTTACCCGCTTATCTTTTCTTAAAGTCTCACGAGCGTACCCTCTATGTTTTAGAATTTCTTTTTCAAGATTTTTAACAGATTTCCATTCTCCTCGTTCATAACTATCAAGAAAGTCTTTTTCTTCTTTATCAAGTTTTATTTTATCCATTTTATCCCCCCAAATACTCCCGAGTCGCTTTGCGACTAGGAATTATTGTTTTTAAAAATCTTCCTTTTTCATTCTCGACAAATGGAACCAAATAAGCGTAATTTTTGATTTTAACAATCAGCATATGTTGATTAGGATATTTAGATGGATTCGTGTGCTCAATAACATCAATTAGGTCGCCATGTTCAATGTGCAGAATTATATGTTCAAAACCAATGCCCCGTTCAGCTTTAAGTTTATCATTTTTTTCATGATCCCATTTGTAATATGCCATAAACAGCCTTTAAGCACATTGTGTGCCTTATGTCAATACAATGTACGCTGTTTTCCATTGAATGCCATATTTACTCAACAAATCTATATGAAATTCGCCCTTTGCCAACTTTATCTTCTATGATTAACAAAATTACCCTTTTAAAATGAAAATTCATATATGTACAAAACTTTCCATCGCAGATTTCAATCCCATAATACCCATCCGCAATGTTTAACTTTTTTGACAAATCTGATTTGATGATTTTAGCGTCAATCTTATAAATATAGTATTGATACGATCTTTTCCAGGGAGTGGTTGTTCGATCCGTAAATGTTATTTTCTTCAAAGACTCAATTCGTACATCATAAGATGATCTATTTTCAACTATTAGTCCGGTTTGTTTATGTATTGATAAAGTTTGGCATCCGAAAGCACCAAACAGAATGATCAGAATCAAATGCAATAATTGGCATTGTTTCTCATTCATCACTTGTATACTGAAACGCTTTCTTTATGAAAAAACATCCGGTTCAATAAAACACCACCCGATTTCCGGAAACTTTTCCTTTAACCGCTCCTCTAATTTATTTATCTTTTTGCACGCTTCGTTTACTGTAAGATCATCACGCATTCTAATCTTTGCTGCCAGCATTACCTGTGATCCCATTTGCATGGTAATGATATTGAATACTTCATCGATATCCTTATCATCCACGATTTGATCCTTTATCACTGCGGTCAATTCAGGATCAGCGGAACGTCCGATCAACAACGACTTGATGCGAATGGAAAGAAAGATAGCGATAATGATAAGCAAAATGCCGATACACATTGACCCATACGCGTCAAATCGGCTGTCACCCGTAAGACTTGCTACTACAAGAAATCCAAATGCCAACATCAAGCCAAGCAAAGCAGCAAAATCTTCTCCAAATACTACTAAAAGTTCCGAACCCCTTGATTGTTCCCTAAGACACCCGGCCATACTGAGCCCCTCCAGCACTATGGAAAAACCAAGCACCACTAAAGCCACCCAGATATATTTAAGCGGTTCCGGCTGACGAAGCTTGTGCCAGCCTTCATATAGAGAAAACAAACCTCCTACACTGAAAAGCAATATGGCCACCATAAAGCTCCAAAAATACGTTACCTTTCCATAACCCAACGGATGTTCTTTATCCGGCGGCCTTTTGGCTCGATGCATACCCAGAAGAAGTAGAAGTTGATTCCCGGTATCAGCATAAGAATGAAGTGATTCCGCGAACATGCTGCTGGAGCCTGTAAAAGCAGCCGCTATAGTTTTCGCAATCGCAACACCGAGGTTAGCAAAAAATGCGTATAAAATTGCTTTAATGGGTGATCCTTTACTACTGGCCATGAGTATTTCCTTTAAGCGGTGCTATTTGAAGCATCCCGAATTCGATTCTTTCTTGACAGGATCAACATGATATTCATAATTTTGTATGCTTTTTCCCGCTGAAAGTGGGATGATATTTCTCGATTTCCTCTGGAAACCGAGAAAACAAAACATCCATTTAATCCTGTTAATCCTGTCAGAAATAACAATAAGTTTAATCTGTTTTAATCCGTGCAAATTAGTGTCCTAACTTAAAATCCTTCACTTGAATCCTGGGCCCCTGGAACCCTCGAATCCTTTTCAAACCCCCAATTCACTCGTTACTATTCACTATTTACTCTTTGCATTTATTGCAGCGTAATTGCCTTCTCAGGACAAATTTCCTGACAGCAAAAACAGGCAATGCAAATATCCGGATCCACCTCAGGAAGGTCATCGTTCATGGACAAAGCTGAAACCGGGCATTGCTCCACACAATTTTCGCAACTGGTGCAAAGCTCCGGGTTTGCCTTAGGCCTCATGAGCGTTCTGGAAAGCAGGATTTCCTGGATGGCTGTATTCTGCAAAATACCTTCACCCCTTGCAGGAGGAAGTTTGAAGTCCGGTATTTGCTTTAACTCACCTATGATTTCAATTGATTCCATAGCAAAGTCACCCAATCCTGCTTCTTTTGCTTTATGCAGAAAGTGCAGGCTGTTTGGATCGGCCCCCATCATTGTTGCCATAACAGCATCCATTGCTACCGCATTATCTGACGCCAAAATCTGCCCAATTTCTCTGATATCCGGAGATGCCGGACCGTTTCCTTCCATGCCCACAACAGCATCCACTATAAAAAGCTCCGGCACGCGCAACCGAAATACATCAACCATCAATTCATGAAAACGCTCAGGACCTCCAGACAGTCCGTGCAATTTTGCTTTCTGCGCTCCCGGTAAAAATCCGTAACTGTTTTTAATCGCCCCTGTAAGAATCGTTAATCCGTGTGTTTTAAATTTCGGTACACTAATGATGACGTCTGCGTCCAATACAGCCTGTGACACACTTACCTGAGACATTAAATCCGGAATAAATTCCACTTTCTGTGATTCGTTCCCGATATTTTGATAATAGCCTTTCGCGGCGTCCATTAATCCCGTCATTTTAAAACTCTCTTCATTTGCCCCATAGCTGACCACGCCCGGATTATCCCCTACAACAATGGAAGCCGGCGCCATGGACTCTACCTTTTCAACCACCGCGCGTAACACGGCCGGATGAGTGACAATGGCTTCTTTTGCCTCAGATGCCCGAAGCACATTGGGTTTAATCAACACATTTTTCCCCATCAACTCTAAAGGAAAAAGCTTAAACGCGCGGTCAACCGCCTGACCGGCATTTTCATACGTTGATGGCTGGATCATCACTTTTGGCATAATGTATGGCTCCTCAGTTTTGCTATTTTTTTCACACCTTCTCAAATTACTACTATTGACTTGTCACCATTTACTCTTAAAGCATTGCCCTCCCTTCAATTACCGCTGCAATCAGCAACAGCGGTAAGATAACAGTTACATAGACTTTATGTATTCGTTTCAAAGAAACCTTGGCCGCTTCTTCAAAATTGGGAACAAATAAAAGCTTAACGCGCCAAATACCGATACCCCAGGCAATGAACATTGCGGAAAGTTCAAAAATACCATGGGGCAGCAGCAAAAGAAAGAGGTTGAATCCGCTTATTTTCTCAAAAGTAGTTTTTAACCAGCCGACCATCAGTCCATTAAAAAATGAAGAAAAGGTGGGAAATATTCCCAGAAAAATCCCAAATCTCATTGAAATATAAGCGACAATGGAATTTCGAACAAAGATCTTGATAATATACGGAAAATAGCTTTTTGCCTGATGTGTTTTGAGAAGGTTTTGAAATATTTCATAAAAATGCTGGTTATCCTGCAAATTGACATATCCATAAATGAGCCCGGCAGTGAACAGGATAATCACAAACAATATGTAATTTCTTGCTTCAATGATAGTATTTTTAGGACCATCCCAAAGAGACAAAAATTCTCTCACCTTTAGTATGTTTTTAACGAAAACGGGGCAAATACCTCCCTGTTTTGGATTTATATTCTTCGTATTCCTTTCCATGCGTTTGCAGCAGGTATGCCTCTTCTTTTAACACCATTTTGTGAAAAACAATGACAGGCAAAATTACAAGAACCAGAAGAATGATGCTTGGCCGGATAAGCAGTAAACTCAAATACATGATGAAATAGGAGACAAAATAGGGATTTCGAACGTACGCGTAAATGCCCGCTTTTATAAGCGTTGTTTTTTGATCTTCAAGTACACCGACACGCCATGAGTCTTTTAGCTGGGAAGAAAAAATCCAGCACAATATGATACTTATCAAAAACAGCAATAGGCCGATATGGGATAAAACAGGACTTCTTAGGAAGGCTATTTTCCCCATAAAATCATACCACGTGTCCGATGTAGAAAATATGGTAACAATAAAACAGAAAGTTGTGAGAATAATTGCTGACCTAACTAAAAGGTCTGCTTTTCGCACAGGTTGACCAATACGTTTCATTACTAAAAGGTTTCGAGTTATAAACATGAATAGATACAATGCCGTTAATGTAACCAATAGTATTGTTTCAATCATCAGTCTTTCTCCAAACCAAATTCCTTGCCAAATTCCTTTACCGCCTTTTTCCAGGCATTCTGAAGTTTTTTATAAGACTTGGAAAAACCCTCTTTTGTTTCTTCCCAGGCTTCTTTGGAACCATGTTTTAATCCACCAAGCCATTCGGCAACTTTCTCTCTTTTTTCTCTGAGCTCCTTTAATATTTTCCTTGCTTTCTGCCGGGCAGCCTTATCCAGTTCATCCCATTTCTTATCAATCTTCTTCTCAAGGTTGTCGATTTTTTCATCCAAATCGTCCAGCTCAGCTTTAACCTTTCTTACCGCCTCATCTCTCTGATCAGCGGAATAATCTTTAATAAATTTGGCTGCGTCTTTTACCTCTTGCTTAACTTCTTTGGCCGTTGTCTTGTCCTTTGTGGTTTCTGAAAGACAAAGCGCGGTAATACTAAATATGGAAACAAACACAAAAACAAAAAAGATAAAATTCCATTTTATTGCCTTCATTTTGTATCTCCTTTTATTCATTAAATTTATCTTTTCTTGGCAAGGTATCATATAAGATGCTCCCGTACAGATAGAGTTCGCCTGGCTTGATAACTGTGGGTAGCTGATCTGACGGTTTGTGCCACTCTTGATAAATCATAACAGCCAGCTCACTGCAATAATAACTGGAAGGTGAATCAAATCCGATAGTCCCTAAAAAATCATAGCTCTTGCCTACCAATGCCCTCGCGTTTTCAACCGCTTTATCTCGGGTTTGAGTAGTTGACCATCTGGGCCGGATAAGAATCAATCGATGCGACTTATCAATAAATTCGTATAAGGACGTTGTGTGGACTCCTTTGCCCTCAGCTTCAATGACCAAGTCTTGCTTTTGATCATATACTCCTACATGACTTAAAGGAATGCCTGTTACATTTGACACCAATGTATCCGCCGCATGATATCCCCTCGTGACAATCCAGTCCCCGGCCTGCGCGTGTTCTTGTATCTGCGCCTTAAAAATATGGTTTTGCTTGATATGAATAGCTTCCGAAGGGCGCTCGACAATGGGCTTGGCCAGACATCCGGTCAGAATCAGAAAAACGATAAAGAGAAATGATTTCATATTTTCACTAATCCGGTTATCCGAAAAAAACAAGGGATCATCCTTTGTCATACCCCGGATGATGACTATGTATATTTTTCTTTCAGGTTTTCTAAAAAGCCCAAATTATTGGAGGAATCCATAGAAATACATCCACTTGTCTTTTTCGGATAACCGAATTCTCTAATTATCAAACCTTTCGTTTTATGATCCGTTGGCGGAAAACATGGAATGTTATTTTACCCAATTATTGATCTTTAAGTTCGGTATTCGATTAAATTCTTTTTCATTGTTGGTGACTAGAGTGCAATCGATTGAAAGAGCGTGGGCCGCAATTAGCATGTCGAGAGATCCGATTGGAGTGCCCTTTTTTTCTAAAAAAGCTCTAAGGTCGCCATAGTATTGGGCGGCGTCATCACCATAAGACAATATTTCCAAAGGTGCGGCAAACTGCGCCAGGGCCACCTGATTCTGTGCAGGTTGTGAACTTTTTGAAACACCATATGAAAGTTCGCTAAATGTTATTGCTGAAATACCGATTTGCGAAATCTTCGTCCACCGAAAACGTTTTATTACTTCGGGAGGTTTTCGTTTTATAATATAAATACAGGTGTTTGTATCGAGTAAAAATTTCACTATAAGTTTTCCCGGGAATCCTGATCGGGTTGATCTCTTTTATCCATAAAGTCATCCGTAAACTGGTCAAGGCTGCTTATTAATGAAGACCAAGGATCATCTTTTGGTAAAAGGACGACCATCTTTCCGATTTTTTTGATATAAACATCGTCCCCGGAAAATCTTAAGTTTTTTGGAAGTCTTACAGCCTGGCTTCTGCCATTGATGAATATTTTTGCGGTTTGCATAAATTACCTCCATTTGAAATGATAGATATCAAGATATATACCATAAGATTCGAAATGTCAAGAGATAGACAATTTGAATAAGGAGGAGAACCTATAGCTTTTTATTGAATGATTTTCAGATGGACTTAGCGGGGGCGGTATTTTTTTATGGGCCATTGTTGTTTTATGTTAATGGAAAGTCGGCTTGGTTGTGAGCAATTTAACTTTTAATATATAAAAAGATTCAACCAGATGATCTGTCGCAGATTTTTCCATATAATACTACTCTTCCACGTCCTGCTTCGTAGGAATCTTGGACTCACAGGGAACCCCTGTTTGGCAAAGACCGCATCCATACCCGTCAAAGTTATACGTTTTCTTTACATACTCCATAGAATTTGGGAAGAGGTGTTTAAAACAAACCGCCTTATCTTTTCCTTTTTCCGAAATCGCATTCACGGGGCATCTTATGATGCACTTACCGCAAATACCCTTAGTAAAAAACAAACAGTATTCCTGATGTGTTTTGTACGGCCTCGGTGTAGGAGGGATCTTCATCTGAGCAACAATGGCTCCGGTTCGCATAGCCTTACCATAAGGTGTAATAAGACCATCACAAAGACCAAACGTGCCAAGCCCTGACGCATATGCCGCGTGCCGTTCGGACCACGTGGACGCAAAGCCGTACTTGGGCGAAATCCGGGTACTGAACTGAGGCGTAAGTGACGGCGCTACAGCCCGATAGCCTTTTGATGTTAATGTCTTGGCTACGTGCTTTCGAAGTTTTACATTTACCTCTTCACCAAATATACGTGCTCTAGCCCATCGTTCAGATGGATAGGTATTTTCTTTCTGATTGTCGCTTTTGGTTGCCTGTGTTTGCGGTAAAATGTAGCTGATCACTGTTAATTCATCCGAACGAACACTGAAATCAGCAAATCTAATTGCGAATATTTCCCAGGGAGTCATATGAAAGGGCCCTACATGATCTTTATACGCCTCATACAAGGGATCGTCACCGCTGGAAAAGCCTACCAGCGGCACATCAAATGCTTTTTCATTGGCTTCGTTTTGCATTGTGTTTTCAGCAGTTTCCATGAAATCTTTTATTTCTTCTTCGATCCAGTTGCCTAAATCGTTGGATTGAGTCATTTTGATTACCTTTTTTAGGTTGTTAGTACTTTTTAAGTTAGGACACGAATTTTTGCGGATTGCCACGGATTTTTAAAGCTTAAATAGTATACCTGACAGGATTAACAGGATTTATCGGATGTTTTGTTTTCTCGATTTCCGGATGAAATCGAGAAATACAAATTCCGCTTTTAGCGGAAAGAATTCTAAAAAATCATGTATATCATGTAGATCCTGTCTAAAAACAAAAAGCCTGGATCCTGAATCAAGTTCAGGATGACAAAATATTACATATCGTGGATATGCATAAATCTTTTTCTTTAATCTTCGAAGAAGTTTGGAGAGTTGCTCATTGAAAAAAGCGTTTTTTCGATGAGCATATCTGTGTTAATCCGTGAAAATCTGTGTCCAATTTCTCGCCGTTTCCCCTTGTTGCCTGATCTCCGTGTCCAAAATTCTTTAGCTTTCCTCAAAACTTTCCAGCGCCTCTTTTGCGATCTCAACCACATCCTCATTTTCATCATTTAACAAAGCCTTTAACGGCTCTATCGCGTCCGGGTGTCCGATCTGCCCTAATAAATCAGCCGTATCGCCTCTGAGTGTCACATCTTCTGTTTTCAGCACATCAGTAAGTCCTGAAACAATGGTATTAAAAACAGCGGCATCCTCTTCCAGCGCCTGCTCAGCCATGAGCATCATTCCCATTCTCTGAGACATGATGCTCTTTTTCCACGCGGAAAGAAAAATATCCGCGCCATTGCTTAGATCAAGTTGCAATTTCAATGCCTTATCAATATTTCCAAACGCCACCAGAGACGATAAACCTTTTTCCAGAAAATCAGCCGAATCCCTGGATAAAACAAGTTCCGCCAGTTTAGCAGGAGCAAGGGCTTCGTTAATCATCAATGACCTGTCTATTACGATCATGGGAACGGAACGGATTTTGAACGTGTTAGTGAATTCAGGAAACCTCTGAACATCAATAACCGCTGTCGTAACCTGCTTACTATTTAAAGCCATTAAATGAGCGGCCCGTACTGCCTGGGGACAATGCGGACATGTCGAAGCAATAAACACCAGAATTTCAGCAGGCTTTTCAAGTGCATTTAGGCCTGCTTTCAAATCTTCAGGCAAATTTGCAATCCCCTGTATGTTTCGCGTAACCATTTCCTGAAATGGTGCGGCCTCCTGTCCTTCCGGCAAAGCCATGTAGTGAATCATTCCACTTTCTGAATGATTGAATGTTATTGCAGGGGTTACCGGCAAACTGCTCCCATCACCCTGTTGAAGGACGATACCTTTACCTGCTTCGCTAACCAAATCTTCCGCCATTTCATTAAGCGCTTTAGAAAAATCAGTATCGCTTTCAGAAGGGTGAAATGTTATTTCCAATGGAGGGGATTGATCTTTTAGTTTTTTCCCGATGTTTTTAATATTTTCCATGATTATCTTTTCCAAATTAATTTTTCGTTTGCAGAAAGGTACTACAAATTAGCCACAGATTTACCCTGTTAAATCCCCGAAGGGAACTGCGATGCAGCATTCAACAAGGTAAATCTGTGCCCAATATGGTGTTTCCAGTCCAGAAATGA
>JAFDFT010000250.1 GCA_019309685.1 Deltaproteobacteria bacterium | reverse complement strand
AAACAGTAGATGGCATTATAGCGGCTATTCAGTCCATGCAGGTAAGAGGCGCGCCCCTTATCGGCGTGACAGCTGCCTACGGTATGTATCTTGCCGTATTGAATCATCCCGGTGAGACCGTTGAAGATGATTACATTGTTGGAGAATGTGAACGGATCAAATCCGCCAGGCCAACGGCTGTTAATCTCGCGTGGGCTGCGGACAGGGTTTTGGGAGAAGTATTGGCAGTGAATAATACGCAGGAACGTATTGAGGCGGCTCGAAACGAAGCTGACAAGATAACTGAAGAAGAAGTGGATAATTGCAAAAAGATCGGTGAGCATGGCGTGGAACTAATCCAGGCGATCAGCAAACAAAAAAAAGGAAGGACAGTAAATATTCTTACTCATTGCAACGCGGGTTGGCTCGCGTGTATTGAGTGGGGAACAGCAACTGCGCCCATATACGCGGCATTTGATAAAAATATAGATATCCATGTATGGGTGGGTGAGACCCGCCCGCTGAATCAGGGTGCACGACTGACCGCGTGGGAGCTGGGCAAGTACGGTGTAAATCACACGGTGATTATCGATAACGCGAGCGGCTATCTGATGCAGCAGGGTATGGTTGATATGGTGATCGTCGGATCAGATAGGACCACATTTACCGGAGATGTGGCTAATAAAATCGGAACATATCACAAAGCGCTTGCTGCTCGGGATAATGATGTTCCGTTTTACGCGGCGCTGCCTTCCAGTACTATTGACTGGGAAATAAAAGATGGTATTAAGGAAATTCCAATAGAACAGCGGGACCCGGATGAGATACGGTATATTCAAGGATTAAATGAGAGGAACGTAACATCTGTGCTGGTTCCTCCGGCAGACAGCCCCGCTGCCAACTTTGCTTTTGATGTAACGCCTGCCAGGCTGGTAACAGGAATTATTACGGAAAGAGGGGTTTGCAGAGCGTCAGCAGTGGATGTTAAAAAACTTTTTCCTGATAAGTCGTTTTAAGTTTTAGGTTTTAGGTGTTAAGTATTTCTCTTTGCTGTTTCTATTTCGGAGGGTTACTAATTATATGCTATAGTTCATTGTTCGCTGTTTCCTGAACATGAAGGAATGGCTTTTCGGAAACAGGAATTATCTGCGCTATGAAACGGCGCTATCGTTGGGACTGAAATAATTATTAGGATCTTGGTAAAAATAATAAAAAACAGACACTTGAACTCCTGACTCCTGGAATCCTCGAACCCTTTTTCCCAACTAAATTGAAAAAGAACTAAATTTATTAATAGAATAAGATACTAAATTTCAGAGATATCAATATGCTAACGGAAATTGAAAAAAAGATAATTGCTTCGATTCAGGGTGATATTCCAGTTGTCGATAGACCATTTCTCGAAATTGCTAAACAGCTGGAAATCTCCGAAGATGAGCTTCTTGAAAAAATAACCGATCTTTGCAGCAGAGGCGTTATTCGGCGGTTTGGTGCGACCATTCGTCACCAGATGTCGGGTTACAAGGCAAACGCCATGACCGCCTGGAAGGTGGAGGCTAACCGAGTGGATGAAGTAGGAGAGATCATGGCATCCTTCAGGGAAGTATCTCACTGCTATGTGAGAAAAACCACCGAAAATTGGCCATACAATCTTTACACCATGATCCATGCCAAAAATGAAGAATCCTGCCATGTCATTGCCAGAGAAATGTCGGAAAAAACATCTGTAGATCAATACACGCTTTTATTCAGCGTTCAGGAGTTAAAAAAGACTTCAATGCAATATTTTGATGATGACTTCGACGAGTGATACAGGATTACCTGAATCTTCCCTGGAAACTGTGAAGCATTACACCCCCAATATCCTTCTCATCAATCCCTGGATACATGATTTTGCGGCGTATGATTTCTGGTCCAAGCCGTTGGGAATCTTGTACCTTGCATCCATACTTCGGTATCACGGGTTTAACGTATCATATGTTGACTGCCTTGACCGGTTTCACCCAAAGGCAGGGTGTTCAGATCCGAATGCCCGATACGGACGGGGTCCGTATCTAAAAACAAAGATTCCAACACCCAAAGGGCTAGAGGATGTCCCCCGGAACTTTTCCAGATACGGCATTGAACCTTCCTGGTTCAGAGAAGATCTGCTGACGATTTCTAGACCGGATCTTATTCTCGTAACCTCGTTGATGACCTACTGGTATCCGGGTGTTCAAGAAACCATTGGAGTATTAAAAGATACTTTTCCAGATGTACCGGTAGTTTTGGGCGGAATCTATGCAACCTTGTGCCGCGATCACGCGGTAAAGAATTCCAACGCGGATAGTGTGGTGGAGGGAATGGCCGAGGGGAACATCCTCAAGCTGGCCGGGGACTATACGGGCTATCAGGTAAAAATGAAATTTGAACCGGATGATCTGGACACATATCCATATCCGGCGTTTGATCTTCAGCGAAAGATTTCGTATGTACCCCTACTGACATCAAAGGGCTGTCCATTTTCATGTGCCTATTGCGCCTCTCATTTTTTACACCCTGAACGAAGGCTCAGATCGCCTGCTTCAGTTATGGATGAAATAACATACTGGCATCAAACATATGATATTTGTGACTTTGTGCTTTATGATGACGCTTTTCTTACAGATGCGGAAAAACACGCGATTCCCTTACTTGAAAAAATAATTGATTCAGGTCTTAATCTGCGATTTCATACACCCAATGCCATCCATATACGGGGGCTGACAACGCATATCGCGCGGTTGCTGTTTCAAGCGGGCTTTAAAACGCTTAGACTTGGTCTGGAAACATCAGCATTTGACAATAGAAAGGATCTGGATAGTAAAGTAACCGAGGAAGAGTTTGCAGAGGCGATGGTGTGCTTTAAAGAGGCTGGGTTTAAAAAAGACCAGATATGGGCGTATCTTCTGGCAGGTTTGCCGGATCAGACAATGGCATCCGTTGAAGAGTCGATTGACATAGTCAGGCAAAACCGTATAACGCCGGTGCTTGCTTATTACTCACCCATTCCTCATACAGTGCTTTGGGAAAGGGCTGTTGCTGCTTCCAGGTATGATTTGGAATCAGATCCGATTTTTACCAACAATGCCGTATTCCCCTGCCAGAAGGACCCGTTTTCATGGGACACACTTACGCGTTTAAAGGATGTGGTATCAGGCGGTTAACGTGCTATTTTAGTTGACATGAAAACTCCCTATCCATATACTTCCCAATAAAATTAGGACCATCGCCGAAAGAGCTGATCCTGAAAAGCTCTCCGGATTATTAATTCAGATACGGCCTTTCGAAAGCAGGCGTTATCTTCGTATGAGTCAACGTTATTGATGAGCTTGGAGGAAGCCTTGAAAGAGAAGCACTTGAATCCTTGGCCCCATGAATCCTTGAATCCTCTTTGCCAACGAGACTTTAGAAGAAACTAAAATTACTACTTTATTTAGATATAAACGATAAACGGGGTATACATTATGTTACATTTAAAAACAGTCGATGTGAAAACGGTAAAGATCGACACATTGATCATTCCTGTGTGTGAAGACAAAGAGATACATGATAATAGTGTTCTTTCTTCGATGGTGAAGCAGGCAAAGAAACTCAAAGAATTTAAGGGCAAAAAGGGTGATGAGGTTACACTTTACAATATGTCCGGCACAAAGATAGGTCGCGCTATTTTTATTGGGATGGGGAAGGTTGGCAAAATAGACGCTGAAGCGCTGAGGTCGTTCGCTGGCAAAGGGGTGAAAAAATGTATTAGCAATGAAGTCGCCGAAGTATGCATCGCGACTCCGGAAGCATCAAAAGTAAATCTGGATGAACCCATTCTTTTTGAATCGATCATGGAAGGCGCATGTCTGGGCAATCATGTGTTTGACAAATATAAAAAGGAAAAAAAACAACAACCACTGAAAAAGATAAATTTTATAGTGAAAAAAGCAGCGGTTCGGAAATTTAATCGTTTGCCTGCCAGAGTACTCACTGTGTGCCAGGGAACCATTCAGGCCAGGGAATGGGTAAGTACCCCGCCAAATGATAAAAGACCCGATCAGTTTGCTCGGTCGATCAGTGCGCTTTCACGAAAACAGGGCTTAAAAGTAAAGGTGTTTGGAGAAAAGGAGCTGAAACAGCAAAAGTTTGGATCATTGCTTGCTGTATCAGCCGGCAGCCGGAGCAAACCCAGGATGGTTGTCCTGGAACATCGTCCCGGAAACGCAAAAAAGACCATCGTTCTTGTGGGCAAAGGTGTCACATTTGATTCAGGCGGCATTAACCTGAAGCCTTCCGGATCTCTTGAAGATATGAAAACCGATATGTCCGGCGCTGCCGCTGTTGCCGCAACACTCATTGCCGCAGCAAGATTGAACATAAAGAAAAATATTGTTGGCGTTATGCCGATAGTTGAAAACATGCCCTCCGGAGACGCGTCTCGCCCGGGAGATATTGTGAAAAGTTACGACGGTAAAACCGTTGAGATCGGAAATACCGACGCGGAGGGGAGGCTGATTCTTATTGATGCTATGGCCTGGGCAGTAAAGAAGTTTAAGCCTCACACTATCATAGATATTGCCACTCTTACAGGGGCGTGTATGATTGCGCTGGGTGAAAAGATTGCCGGCGTGTTTTCTTTTGAAGATAAACTGGTACAGGATATTCTCGATTCCGCTGATAAAATCTCGATTCCGCTGATAAAACATACGAGCGCTGCTGGCGTCTGCCCCTGCCGGATGATTATAAAGAATTGTTGAAAAGCGATCTTGCAGATATTAAAAATATCAGCAATACCCGTTATGGGGGTGCGATAACGGCCGCTCTGTTTATTTCTGAATTTGTGGAAGATCAACGATGGGCACATATTGATATTGCCGGGCCCGCTTCAGCGACCAAGGCAAATGCGTATTGCAACGCCGGTGGTACGGGGTTTGGGGTTCGGCTGTTCTGCGATTTGCTTGAGAAACTATAAAATGTTTTATATATAAATGGCCCCTTTACGTTTAGCTATAACTGTCTTAAGAAAATCAATGAGAGATCTTTGGAAAATACTAATTTTTGTCCAAGTTCAAGGAAGGCGATAATTTTAACCACAGACATACTTGAGTATTTCGAGGATTAAAATTTGAACCTGACGCCGAAATTGGGCAAAAAGGGGAATTTTGCAAAGGTCTATCTGGAGGAGAACTATGATTACTAATGTTGTAATTATTGTGCTGGTGGCGATTTTACTACCCTGGTTTCTTTTTTATGAAAAGGGTGAGATTCATAAAGGGATGGTTCCCACAAAGCTGATCCTTTCTTTGCTGTTTATTGCTGCAGTAAATGTTCAGCCTCATCCCATTCCCGGCTACTTCCGGTTTTTACTCACGGGATTGATATTTTGCGCGGGCGGTGACCTGTTTCTTGCCTTACCTCAAAAAAGCATGTTTATGACAGGGCTTGTGTCATTTTTGATCGGGCACGTGTTTTATATCGTGGCCTTTTTCCATGCAGCGCAGTTGAATGCGTGGACGTGGATCGGAACTGTATTGGCCGTCATTGCCAGTGGATGGGTATATGTGTGGCTTAAACCGCATCTAGGGAAGATGAACCTCCCGGTCATTATTTATATTCTTGTGATTACAGCGATGGTTTCAGGAGCCTTCTCGATTCTGGGTGATGTCCGAATAAACCTGGCCGGCAGAATCCTGGTGTTCACTGGCGCGTTCTTATTTTATATCAGTGATATTTTTGTAGCGCGGCACCGTTTTTTCAAGAAGGAGTTTTTAAACCGGCTGATTGGGTTGCCGTTATATTTCACGGGGCAGTTTATTCTGGCGTTTTCTATCGGGCTGTTAAGTTACGTGTAGAGGCCTCGTGTATTGATGGAGGAGTTTATGTCTTCTTTAGCCGGATCTTTACCGAATTGGCGTGAGCGTCGAGCCCCTCGATACCTGCCAGACAGGCGATATCGTTGGCTTCTTTTTTAAATGCCTGCCTGGAATAGTGGACAAGACTGGTTTTCTTGATAAAGTTGTCCACCGACAATGCGGATGAAAATCGTGCTGTGCCCGCTGTTGGAAGAACATGGTTTGTGCCCGCTATATAGTCACCCACCGGCTCAGGAGTAAACTCACCGATAAAAACGGCTCCCGCATTTCGGATTTGCCCGATATATTCAAATGGGTTTTTTATGTGAAGTTCGAGATGTTCAGGCGCTATACGGTTTGCTAATTCCATGGCAGCTTTCAGGTCAGGCACAATAAAGATCGCTCCATAGCTGCTTAGAGATGATTTGGCAATCTCCTTCCGGGAAAGCGTTGATATTTGTCTTTCCACGTGGATGGCAACAGACTTAGCGATTTCTTTGCTGGTGGTAATCAGAACCGCTGAAGAAAACGCATCGTGTTCGGCCTGGGAAAGAAGATCGGCTGCGCAATATTTTGATGTTGCCGAATCGTCCGCTATGACCAGTATCTCGCTGGGGCCTGCCAGCATATCGATTCCTACGCTTCCTGTTACAATCATCTTTGCTAAGGTAACATAGATATTTCCAGGACCCACAATGACATCGGCTTTGGGAATGGTCTTAGTGCCGTAAGCAAGAGCTGCAATGGCCCATGCGCTTCCGGTTTTAAAAACTGAACTGATCCCCACTTTTTTTGCAGCAACGAGAAGGTGAGGATTAATGCTTCCTGTTTTGGTGGGCGGGGTGGCCATATAGATATTTTTTACACCAGCCACTTTTGCGGGAATCGCGCACATGAGCACAGAAGATACCAGTGGTGTTTTCCCTCCTTTTGCACCCGGCACATAAATACCTGCCGCATCAACAGGATTGATCAGCTGACCGAGCAAAGTCCCTGGCCGATCTGAGGTAATCCAGGATTTACGCAATTGCTTTTTATGAAACGACTCAATTTGGCTGGCCGCGCGATTGAGCGCTTTGAGAAACGTTTTATCCACTTTTGCCGCAGCAGATGTGAACTCCTTTTCTGTGACCGTTAATGATTGAGCTGTGACAGCCGGCGAATCAAACTGGCTGGTATATTTAATGAGGGCTTTGTCGCCGTTTTTTCTTACGTCATCAACAATACGGCTGACATACTGATAGTCTTTTTTCGTAAACACGGGCGCCCGGTTGATAATGGCTTGAAGTTTCTTTTCAGAGGATGAAGAGGGATAATTGTATATTTTCATATCAGTTATTTCCTGTTTAGTTCCCA
>JAFDFT010000026.1 GCA_019309685.1 Deltaproteobacteria bacterium | reverse complement strand
TGAAGACTCCCAGGGTTTTCAAGGAGAACCACTTTCTCCAACTAAATTGGAGAAGGACCTAAAAATCTAAATATAAAAATGACAGCTAAAATCAAAAGAGATACAGTTATTATTGACGAAAACACGGCCCTTGAACATGTTAAGGATGGGATGACCATTGCGTTAGGCGGCTTTATTACGACGCAGCATTCCATGTCTATGATTCGCGGAATCGCGAAACGCGGATTCAAAAATCTCACAGTTATCGGCAGCCTTTCTCCGGCGCTGGATGTGGATCTGCTTGTTGGGTGCGGCTGTGTACGCCGCATTGTTGCAGCGTATGTGGGAGCAGAAGCCGCTGCACCAATGGGCCCGTTTTTTAAAAAAGCGGCTGAAAAGGAAGAAATTGACATATGGGAATCTGATGAAATCATCATTGCGGCCATGTTGAAAGCCACAGCATTTGGTCTTCCGTTTTTCCCGGTAAGAGGCGGACTGGGTACGGATTTGCCAAAATTAAATCCCGAATTAAAAACTTTTCACGATCCGATTAATAATGAGCCTTTACTTGCGGTTCCTGCCATGCATATTGATATAGCATTTACCCATGCCTCTAAAGCGGATCAGTACGGCAACACACAGTATGTGGGCAACTCTTTTATAGATTCCCTGATGTGCCGGGCGGCTGATATGACCATCACAACAGTTGAAAAAATTGTATCCCCTGAAGAAATCCGCCGCGATCCATTTAAAACAGAATATCAGGCAGATTTGATTGTAAGGGCACCGTTTGGCGCACACCCTTATTCGTGTCACGGTTTTTATATGGAAGATGAAGAACATCTTGCCGAATATGCGACAGCGGCCTACAGTTCTATAAAAGGTGATCAATCAAGTTGGGAGTCATATCGGACAAAATATATTGAGACCCCTTCTGATCACCTGGATTATTTGGAACAAATAGGGATACGAAAACTTTTTTCACTAAACGAATTTTAAACGGACCTCATTGGAGAAAAGTAAATGGCTGACTATAGTGTCAAAGAATTAATGGCCTGTTGGCTTTCACGAGACCTGGTTGACAAGGAATCATCAGCAGTAGGAGCCAATTTCCCAATTCCTCGGGCTGCCGTCTTATTGGCCCATTTTATTCATGGGCCAAACATGAAAATCACAATGGGATCATTCTCCGTCAACCTGGAAGGTGTCAACCAGGTGATGACATCCAAGTATTTCACCGATTTTCGCCCAGTACGATGGGCAGAATCGGCCGCTAATTTTTCTTTTGACCTATTTACTTTTCACAAACTTGACGTTTTTTTTATTAGCGGCATTCAAATAGACGCTTACGGCAACACCAACCTGATTGGAATTCCTGGAAACGGAAAAAAGTTTAAGTTCAGAGGACCGGGAAGCATTGGAACCACTACGTTGGCTGCCCTGGCCCGCC
This sequence comes from Deltaproteobacteria bacterium, assembly GCA_019309685.1. Classification (GTDB taxonomy): domain Bacteria; phylum Desulfobacterota; class Desulfobacteria; order Desulfobacterales; family JAABPS01; genus JAABPS01. The sequence goes on along the minus strand of JAFDFT010000026.1, from coordinate 32,428 downwards.
GGTACTACATTGTCACAGAACACCATACCCCCAGACTGTTTGTTGAAAAATGCGATTATATCAGTGCGCTTGGATTTGGTGATGGGGCACCTGATCTTCGGCAACGCCTCTGTTTGCCCGGAAAAGGGCCGAAATATTGTGTGACGCCGCTTTGTATATTTGATTTCTCGCCAAAGACGCATCGCATGCGTATATGCTCTCTGCATCCCGGCATAACTCTGGACCAGGTGATGGAAAATACCGCGTTTGAACCGGAAATTCCGGACACCATTCCGGAGACATCTCCGCCTAAAAAAATGGAGCTTGATATCCTGCGGCAGCGGGTAGATCCTGAAGGATTACTACGGTAATGCAACTAACTTGTCAGAATCAATAGATGTTCTTCAGGTGATAAGTTGCCTATATTGGAAGCTCTTTCCGAGACTTTTTTAAATGAGCACCCTGGCTTATAGGATGTTTCTTATATTTTTGGTTCTTCTCCAATTTATTTGGAGAAGAGGGTTCTCCTAGAATACTATGGGAGTCTTCGAGACCTTTGAATTTCTCGCTTTTTTAAAATCTGCATGTAATAAAAACAGGAAGTTACAAGTTTGAATAGTTCAAAAATAGCAATTATTCAAAGCTCTCTCTTCAACAAGAGGCCAAGGGTTTATTTTATCAGCAAATGTCGAATGCTGAATATCGAACACCGAATTGCGAAGTTTTCTTATGTTTTTTTGCCAGGGGAGCTAATGATAGTGACACACTGGCTTCGAAATTCGACATTCGGCGTTCATCATTCGATATTTTTATATTATTTCAGCACTTCATTCGAATCATTCTAATATCATCAACTTTTTTAGAGATGATCGATATGTTTTAATACCCCTCCATTCTGGTTATAATTTCACTCATCACTTCACTGGCACCACCCCCTATGGAAATAAGCCGTGAATCTCTGAACGCTCTTGAAATCTTCATTTCACTCATGTATCCCATGCCGCCATGCATCTGAAGGCATCCATCTGCAACTTCATGTATTAATCGACCTGCGAAAAGCTTTCCCATGCTAATTTCTTTGGCGACGTCCAGACCGGCCATTTTCATTTTAACAATATGATAGGTAAGTGATTTGAGGCACTCAATTTCAGTAAGCCATTCTGCAATCCGGTGCCTCAGCACTTGACGGGCAATCAACGGCTTACCGAATACAACGCGATCCTTAAGATATTCCACCGTCATATCGATGTTATTTTTTGCACTAACATAACCAATCGGCATCGTACTGAATCGCTCATGCTGAAACTGTTTCATCTGATAGATAAACCCTTCCCCTTCCTCTCCGATAATATTTTCTGCAGGGATCCTCATATTATCGAAAAAGAGTTCCGCGGTATCGCTGGACCACATCCCGAGTTTATCGAGTTTTTTACTGACCACAAAACCCGGCAGGTCAGTGGGAACAATAAAAAGACCAAATGAGTGATAGCCAGGATCATCACTGGTCCGTGCAAGCAGGGTCAAAAAATCAGCCTGCGCCCCATTGGTGATAAAGGTCTTTGATCCGTTTATGACATAAGAATCACCGTCTTTTTTAGCCGTAGTGGCTAGTGCGCTTACGTCTGATCCGGCATCTGGCTCAGTCACTGCAATTGACCCGACCATTTCACCGGAGATGGCCTTTGTTAAATAGGTTTCCTTCAGGTATTCACTTCCAAACTCAGCGATAGCGGGAGAGGCCATATGGGTTTGAACACTAATTGCCATACTTATACCCGCCGCATCGATATTGCCGAGTTCTTCCAAAAACAGAAGATCATACCAGTAATCCAGACCTTCGCCACCGTATTTGGAATCATAGCGAATACCGAGAAAACCAAGCTCGCCCATTTTCATGAACAGGTCTTTGAGTGGTGCGATCCCCGCCTCTTCCCATTCATCCACATAAGGATTAATCTCCTTTTTTATAAAATCCTTTAACGCCTTTCGGACCATTTCATGATCCTTTGTAAAATATAATTCGCTGCTCATTTTTATTTCACCTCGTGTCTTGTTTATAATGATAGTATCCGTTTCGTTAATTTATATATCCAACTTTGGAAAGCTTCCGGTTTCAGGGCGTTTCTCCGGCGGGCCGGCAAACGCCTGTGCAATAGACATCCATTGAACGGCTACATCTCCAGTCATTTCAAGATGCGTATCATCCACATGACGTCTACGGACAACAGTCATGCAAAATTCTTCCGCGTTACCGCGCACCACATCTTCAGTTTCTTCCGGCCCCCATGTCCAAATATCGCCGGATGGGCTGTTAAGCTCTACACGAACCGGCTGCGTGGGAACATCCATCCCATTGGTTGTAAAGCTCCACCCAAATGTTACAACTCCCAGGTGGGCAATATGTTTAAGACGATCCGTGGGTTCCCGGCGGACACCAAGTGTATCAGCAACATCCAGGCCGTGCGCCCATGTCTCCATTAAACGGGCCGTTGCAAATGACCGGGCGCTCATGCTGGGCCCATACCACGGCAGCCTGTCCTTGGGATCATGTTTTTCAAACTCAGCCAGCATTGCCTTCCGTTCCTCTCGCCACCATTCGAGAAGCTGCGGGGGCCGCATATCCCGCCCTTTCTTAAGTGCCCGCGGATGAATATCTGAAGGAGATTGAATATCCTTTGTTAATTCTTCAACGTGTTTGGCAAATGCATCGCTATCTGCCGCGGCAAGCCTGCCTGCATAGTCAAAATATGCGACATGGCTTATTTCATCTTGGATGCTCCATCCAGAAAACGGTGTAATTTCGCTCCATCTTTCTTCCTCTATATCCGCTACAATTGCGTCGAGAGCCTCATGCTCCGCTGCAAGATCGTTACATATCGCTTCCATCTCTTATCTCCATTAATTTAATTTATATTTAGAGGAACGCGTTTCGTTCCTGTTTTATTTTCCCTTAAACACAGGATCCCTTTTTTCGAAAAAAGCGGTGATGCCTTCTACAGCATCTTCTGTAGCCGCAACTTTCATAATTTTACCTGAAAGATAATCGACGGCTTCTTCAAAGGGCATATCTGCCATCTTGTAGAAAGCTTCTTTTCCGAGCTTCATTCCGATTGGGCTTTTCTTTGATAAAATATTAAGCACCCCCTTTACTTCTTCGTCCAGATACGCTGCTGGTACCACCCGAGTAACCAACCCCATTTCCTTTGCTTCTCGAGCCGTCATTCGCTCTCCCAGCAATACCATCTCCATGGCTTTTTTACGAAGAACGTTTCGAAATATCAACGCGCCAATCATCATGGGAAAAAGGCCGACATTTACTTCCGGCGTACCAAACTTGGCGGTTTCAGTGGCAATCACAATATCGCATGCCAGCATAAACCCTATGCCGCCTGCCAGACAATACCCATTTACCTGTGCAACTGTCGGCTTAGGAAAGCCAGCAATTCTTTTTATAAGGCTAGCGTCTTCTTTAGCCCCTCCCCCTGTACCAGCCCCGCCGCCGAGGTCTGCTCCTGAACAAAAAGACTTGTCACCCGCACCGGTAATGGAAAGAACTCTCACGGATTCATCCTTTTCCGCCTTATCAAGGTATTTCATGAAAAGCTTTATGACTTCAGCGCTGATGGAATTTCTCTTCTCCTCCCGGTTAATCGTAAAGGTAGCAATACCATCTTCTACTTTGTATAGTAAGTCGTTTACCGCCATTTTATCTGACTCCGCTCTATTAATGGTTGTCTCTTACGCTACTTCATCATCCGTTTTCCATAATACACAGACTGTTGATACCTCCCACAAGAAACGCCACCGCATCCTGGCCGATTTTTTTCAAATCTATGGAACGCTCCTGCCATATAATGTACTGATAGGCGATCCGCTCATAAATCCCCAGAATACTTATAACGATGACATCAGCGGAAACTTCGCTCTGAAAGCGAAAGCCCATATTCTCTTTCATTCGGAATAAAGCGCCGATCACATCCTCTTTTAATTTGTCAAATATGAGTTTTCGATGCGTTTCCACAAGATCACTTTGTCCAACTGACTCCCTATATAAAATGACAGCCTTGTCAGGATAAGGAACACAAAATTTTTCAAAAAAAGCCTTCCCGGCCAATTCAAACCCTTTCAGGGATGCACCCGCTTTTTCAAACTCGGCACCCAGCAGACTCCTTAATCTAAACCCGATCTCATCCAGTAGATGAATAAGGAGATCTTCTTTATTTTTAAAGTAAAAATAAACCATCCCAACAGAAACTTCCGCGGTATCAGCAATACTTTCGATACTGGTCTGGTGGTATCCTTTTCTGGCGAAGAGTGGTTCCGCGGCATTTAGAATCGTTTGATATCGCTGCTCCCGCTCCCGTTTTCGCCTTAGTGCGCTTTTGGAAAGTGCCTGTTTACTTTCCGAATTCAGCATTTCTATCTAATCTCCCCTTTAAATAATTAAAATCACTTACTATTCATTAAATATCCTCTTTTAATTAAATTTAATATTAAAAGAATCCTTTAACAAAGTCAAGAAATTACGAATTGGATTATTCTTTCGAATTAGATTCAATATAAAAACTCAATTTAACCCTCATCATAAACGAATTTCTTTCCCTTTTTAAATCAGTAATGCCGGATACCAACAATTAAGTTTCTTTAAATATTAAGTGGTTAAACTAAATATTCATTATAATTGTTTATCATTGTAGACAAAATTTTCTTATATACGTCTTATGTTTTAAAACTCCTGGCTGAAACCGGCTCAAATACAAGGTATGAAAAACGGCTTATTATCCGGAGATGATCAAATCGGCCGGGCCTGAAACGAATAAAAAAAGTGGCAAAATCAATAGACATAATAGGGTATTGAATTCATGTGGACAGCATTCGCTGGAACAGTTAAGATAGAGCGCATGACACAGGAAAAATCTGATAAACAGCTTTCTATTGATAAATCCGAGGTTACCGTGCTGGTTCATAAAGCCAGAACCGGAAACCGGTTTGCTTTTAATCAACTCATTCACATTTTTCAAAATGATGTTTTTAAAATGGTATTTTATCGCACACGATCACACATGGATGCTGAAGATTTAACACAAGATATCTTCTTGCAGGCATTTAAGAACCTTTCAAAGCTTAAATCGATAGAAAAATTCAAAAGCTGGCTTTTTAGTATAGCCATTAACCGTATTCGCGATTTTTACAGAAAGAAAAAGTTCAGAGACATGTTTTCCACAGAACTTAAAACTGAAGAAGAAATGAATGTTCGCGAGAAACATACACATCATCCGGATGTGCTGGATGATATTTATAAAAAAGACTTCTGGCGCAAGGTTGAATCTATCTTAAAAAAACTATCAGCCATGGAAAAAGAAGTATTTACCCTTCGATTTATGGACAACTTGAACATTAACGAGATATCAGGCGTTCTAGGAAAAAGCGAAAGTACGATAAAGACACATCTATATAGAGCGCTTGGAAAATTCAAAAAGGAGTCTTCACTGCTCCAGCAATTCAAGGAGGTATTACAGTGAATTTTACTAAAGATCAGCATTTAAACGATGATCAAATTATTTGCGCCATTGTGGAAGCAAGTGATCTTCCTGACACAGTGCGAAAACACCTCGCAGGTTGCCCTCAATGCCGCATGGCAGTTGAACAGTTTGAGGAAGAACTTTCAACCCTTGGCAAACTCGCCCATCATTTTTCACCAAAGCCTGAAACTCAGATCACACTACCAGTTGAAAAAACGACCCAATCAATTTTTAGTGCATGGAAATGGCAATTTTCATTTGGAGCTGCTTTTTCAGCTGTCCTTGTGTTTGTCATGGTTTGGTGGGCGGGAACGACCAATACAGCGATAAACGGAGGTCCAAATAATCTATCAGGAGAATTGTTTGAAGACGAAGAACTGATGACTGAAATCAGCAGTCTCTCAGAAAACGCCCTCCCTAAATTTTATTTGGATATCACCGGAGAACCGGACCCCGAAACAGAAGACGATTTTATGGAATTTGTCAATCCATCAAATGAAGATACAACCCTATCTTTAAAAAATAACAGAAGGAAAGGAGTAAAACTATGTTAAAAAAAATATTAAGCTTATGTCTACTCATCATATTTCTTGCCGCACCGGCTATCGCCGATAAAGGCAATGGTTTGCCTTATGGAAAATGGTGGCACAACACTGAGGCCGCCGGTCAACTTAACCTGAGCGATAACGAATTAAAAAAACTGGATGATATGTATGTGAATCACCGGAGAAAAATCATAAAACTTCGGGCTGTTATTGAAGAAGAGCAATTTGAACTCAACAATTTAATTGACAGTAAAACAATAAATGATGATGCTGTATTAAATCAGTCCAAAAAGCTTGAACAGGCCCGTTCAAATCTTTCTACCGAACGGTTTTATTTTTTCCTGGATATTAGAAAATTGCTCGGGTTTGACAGGTATCAACAGTTAAAATCAATATATCAAACAATGCGCCAAAAAAGGAAAGACAACCACTATCGGAATAAAATGAATAAAAGATTTGAAGGTGCCGAACGGCTCCGCCCTTCATCTTATAAAGATGGTGAACGTACCAAAAATCCGGACTATAAAAGTTATAAAGATATGGATACCCCAGAGTTAAGCAGCCAACCTGCGTCGGGCGCTCCTCCTTATAGTGATATGAAAGATTTATCTGAGGAAAATCTTTAATATCATGCGCGAGACCTTTGATAAGCACCCCCTTTGCCCAGCCCTTTGATTCAAAGGTCTCGCTACACCACTTCCCATTTAATTTAACAGTCTCCTTGCCTTTAACATCAAATATGTGTTAAACAACATCTACTCAAACACTATATCCGGCTTAATAGGACATGAGTTAAAACAAATATAAATGTATCCATATAGGTAATCTATTTACTTTATTACACTAAAATGGAGTATTTATGAGAATACTTTACAACATCGTTTTTGCGGGAAAAACGGTTCCAGGAAAAAATCTAAGTGAAATCCGTGGGCGCCTTATGGAGCTCCTCAAGACAAATGAAAAAGGCATAGATAGATTCTTTTCTGGCAAACCGATTATCATTAGAGAAAATTTAGATTTTGAAAGTGCTGAACGTGTTAAACAGACGTTTGAAAAAGCAGGCGCTATCTGTACCCTGGAGCCCGTTAATGTTTCCGATGAAAAAACTCCACCGCAATTATTGGTAGCCCAACGATATGTAAAAACCGCTGACGGCAAAAATATCATTATTACGAATATTGAATCCATCCCCGGAAAAACTATTGTTGATCATTTTGGTCTGGTTTCCGGCAGTACGATTCGTGCCAAACATGTAGGAAGAGATATTATGGCTAGCCTGAAAAATCTGGTTGGCGGTGAATTAAAAGGATACACGGAACTACTTCAGGAATCCCGAAAACAGGCAATGGACCGCATGATTCAACAGGCCCTTCAGCTTGGCGCCAATGCAATTGTTAATATCCGATTTTCAACCTCTTCTGTTGCGCAAGGCGCAGCTGAACTATATGTGTATGGAACAGCAGTTCGTGTGAAATGAAAGGTAAACTCTGATGTATGATCTTCTGTTCTTTCTTGCCCTGGTAACGGTAGGATACGGAGCGGGTACCATCGCAGAAAAAAAACATTACCGTTCCATCATAAACCGCGAAAAAGCCTATCTTCATCTTCCTGCTGTAACCACCAAAGCGTTGTCATATGCTGACGGAGAAATAGAGTCTGCATATCTTGTATACGGCAACGTGGTAATTTCCGTGGATTATTTTAAAAGAATTCTTGCCGGGCTTCGAAATATTTTTGGCGGCACCGTTAAATCCTACGAAAGTCTGATAGACAGAGCTCGCCGTGAATCAATACTTCGCATGAAGGAAATGGCAAAAGACGCCTCCATCATCATCAATGTTCGTATTGAAACATCTGCCATTGGTAAAACATCTAGAAAAAATAGTGTCACATGCCTTGAAGCCATTGCTTATGGGACAGCGATTTCCCTGGAGAACCCACTTCTCCTTTGCACGAATTTTTCATACTCACCAGTGGACTTCTGGCCATTCTAATAGGCATCTATTTGGTTTTGGACTTTACGGTTGATCTTATTGTACCTCATATCTCCACAAGTTTTGAAAAGAAACTGGCCGGGCCTTTCTTAAGTTCAATTAATACAAAAAAAACAGACTCAAATAAAGAAGGTTTCGTCCAGTATTTAGTTGACGACCTGCAGAAAAACTGCGCAAAACTGCCTTATGAATTTAAGGTTGTTGTTCGCCAATCAAATACGATCAACGCATTGGCGCTCCCAGGTGGACACATTGTAGTTTTCACAGGACTTTTAGACAAAATAACTTCCGAAAATGAATTAGCCTTTGTTATGGCCCATGAAATGGGGCACTATGCCAACAGAGATCACTTAAAAGGAGTCGGAAGGGCATTTGTGATCATGACTATTTCCGCCCTTGTTTTTGGTGCTGATAGCGGCATAAACAATTTATTAGCCAAAGGGCTTACTGTCACAGAGCTCAGTTTTTCTCGAAAACAGGAAATGCGTGCGGATGAGTTTGCCCTTCAAACAATTGACTGCCTGTATGGTCACACAGGAGGAGCAATCGATTTTTTTAAAAAAATACCAAAAGAAAAAAACCCTGGTAAATTTGGGCACTACTTTGCATCCCACCCGGAGAATTTAAAACGGATAACTCGTCTCGAAGAAATAATTCATACAAAAGGATTAAAGGTTTTAAATACAAAACCACTCCCCGATAAAATATAATAACCTAAAAAATTGTGGGAAATAATTGATGATAAAAAGATCGCTACGAAAAGGCATTTCTTTTGGCCTAACATCCGGCACTATCACAACATTGGGCTTGATGGTCGGACTTCATTCGGGCACACACTCACGGATGGTTGTTATTGGCGGCATTCTGACCATTGCTGTCGCAGATGCGTTTTCTGATGCTTTGGGCATACATATTTCGGCAGAATCGGAAAATGAATGTTCGCCTAAAGAAATCTGGACCGTAACCCTCGCAACTTTATTTTCTAAATTTCTTTTTGCCCTTACCTTTATTATTCCAATACTTATTTTCAAATTGCCTGTCGCAATTATTGTCAGCCTGGTTTGGGGCATGTCTGTTTTAGCATTACTTAGCTACACTATTGCACGCGTTCGAAACGAAAACCCAAATAAAGTTATCATTGAACATTTGCTGATCGCATGTGCAGTAGTCATCATTACCCATTTTTTAGGCAACTGGATATCCACCATAATGGTTTAATATTCACGTTTACAAGGCTGACTGAAAATATCGCTAGTCAAGGTGGCTTAGGTTGCAACAAAAAAGTATATCCTTCTTAAAAATATAATTTATTCCGTATTACTATGAATACAACGCATAAAAAACTGATATCATTATGGGCGAGTTCACTGATCATACTTTCCACTTTATTCGTGTCCAATTGCCGGACCCCGGATCACGACCAAAAATACCAATCCAAAAGTGAACGCCTGGTAATGCTTCATAAAAACAAAAAGCGAAATTACTCGATCTATATCCCGGTTTCATATGAACGACATAAACCATTGCCGCTTGTTATCGTACTACATGGTGGAGGCGGAACCGGTAAAGGGATGGAAGAAACATTAACACTGGGAGAGTGGAATTCACTTGCTGATAAAAACGGGTTTGTTGTTGTCTATCCTGATGGTATCAAAAAAAGATGGAATGACGGCCGCACGGATATCCGTTCTTACGCGCATAATCAAAACATCGATGATGTCGGTTTTATTTCATCCCTCATTGATCAGCTAAGTTCCGAATTGAATATTGATCAACAACGCATATATGCTACAGGAATATCAAATGGCGGAATGATGTCCTTTAGGCTGGCTTGCCAATTATCACATAAAATTGCAGCAATTGCCGCAGTAACTGCATCAATGTCGGAAACATTTTCATACGAACCGTCAACGCCCGTATCTGTCTTAATCATAAACGGCACCGAAGATCCTCTCGTTCCTTATAATGGCGGTGAGATACGGCTTATGCGCCGAACACATGGAAAAGTAAAATCCACATCCGACACAATTTTCTTTTGGCTAACGCACAATAAATGCGACCATACTCCTTCGCAGATCAATCGATTCAACAATATTGGCGGCGATGGAACAAGTGTTAACCATAAAATTTATAGAAACTGCCAACAAAAAACAGAGGTGATTTTATATACCATCGAAGGCGGCGGGCATACCTGGCCGCAAGGGTTTCAATATCTGCCGGAAGGTTTAATTGGAAAAACATCACAGGAAATAGATGCCACATCCACCATATGGATTTTTTTTAAAAACCATCCAAAGTTTTAAACCCCTTCTAAACTTTCCATCCATTGTTGCCTAATTTCAATTTCAATGATACTGAGTTTCTTTCGTCGCCCAACCATTAACATTTTTTTAAATAGAATTGCTTTTATCTTTACGGGGATTAAATAATGAAAAACGAGAAGATCAACGACATAGAAACTTTTTTCAACCCTCAGGGAATTGTAATCATTGGCGCCCGGAGTTCACCGGGTTTTGGTTATGGAATCCCTATGAATTTAAAAGAAAAAGGCTGGGAAGACCGGTTGTTTCTTGTAAACCCCAAAGGTGGACAGATTGATGGCATGCATGTGTATGAAAAAGTAGCGGATGTACCCGGCCCGGCCAGTCTTGCGATCATTATTATACCCGCGCAGGGAATTCCTGAACTGCTTCCCCAGCTGCGCGAAAAAGGCATTCGACACGTAATCATTGAAAGCGCGGGGTTTGCAGAAACTGGAGACAGCGGAAAAGCGTTACAGGATGAGACATACAACATATTAAAAAAACACGGTATGAGAGCTATTGGACCCAATTGTGTAGGAATTGTAAACACAGACAACAAGCTCAGTACAACAGAAACCATTCAGGAAGCATATATACCAGGAAACACTGCCATTATCGCGCAAAGCGGTGTATTTGGTAATATACTGCTGGATAAACTTCATCTCTTCGGGCTTTATATTTCCAAAGCCGTAACCCTTGGTAACCGTATTGACGTGAGTGAGATTGAGATGCTCGATTACTTCCACAAAGATCCTTTAACCAACGTAATTATGATGTATCTGGAAGGCGCCTCAAACGGCAGGCTGCTGGCTAAAACACTTTACACAGTAACCCGGGATAAACCAGTTCTTATCTTAAAAAGCGGCCGAACAAGCCAGGGACAGACTGCCACAGCTTCTCACACCGGGAGTCTGTCCGGCGAAGACTTCCTGTACGACGGCATGTTTTCCCAGACGGGGGCTATAAGGGCTGAAAGCCTGGATTGTCTGGTAGAGTTTGCACGGGTTTTTTCATCGCAGCCGCTGCCTAAAGGGCCACGGCTTGGAATCGTTACCGGAAGCGGGAGTCTAGGCGCCCTGGCCACTGACGCCGCTGTTTTATCAGGCCTTGAAGTCCCCTCCCACCCTTCGACAGCCACAATAAATGAGATTAAAAAGCTCGCACCCAACTGGATGAATGTCAAAAATCCGCTTGATGTAGGTCCGTCCGGCCTGTTCAAGGAAGCCCTTGGTGCGATGATGAAAGACACGGATACGGATATGGTACTTGCCATACTCACGATTCCCCACGCAGTATTCCGTAATTTTCAGGCCCTTGGAATAGATCTGCGAGACTGGTTTGGTGAATTGAAAACTATCCGAAAATTGGCACCGGAAAAACCGGCGCTCGCCTGTGTTGTGGGACATCAAGAATTTCTATACTATGCAACTGAAATAGCCGGACCGGATATGCCTGTATTCACATCTCCTGAAATGTCAGTAAAGGCCCTGGCTGCATTGTGGCAATATGGAAATTGGAAAACAAAGGTTAAAAAATAAAATATGCCCCTTTATGAAATAAATACTAAAAAGCCCGTTATCGGCAAAGGAACATGGATCGCACCGAGCGCTGAAATAATCGGTGATGTAAAAATAGGCGAAAACTGCTATATCGGTTTTGGCGCTGTTATCAGAGGTGATTTCGGAGCCATATCCATTGGGAATGGAACCCTGGTGGAAGAAAACGTTGTCATCCATGTTGCATCAAAAGCAGAAATTGGAAATAAGGTCATCATTGGGCACATGGCCATGATCCATGATGCAATTATCAGGGACCACTCCCTTATCGGCATGAAATCAATGATTTGTGATGGGGCAACTGTCAATGAATGGGTAATCCTGGCCGAACAGTCCCTGGTCAGAAAGAATCAGACATTATCCTCTGGCAAAATATATGCGGGTTCTCCCGCCCGTGAGATTAGGGGTCTCAGCGAACGTCACAAAAACGGGCTGATTTCAGGCCAGCAAGCGTACATGGATTTAATCGCCCAATATCACGATACCTTTAAAAGGATTGATTAAATGAACGCTTCGGGTCTAGTCTTCATATAGACTTTATCATTTTTGATTTCTCTTTTTACAAAGGTTCTAATTGGGATAATAATGATGCATCAGGAAAAATCATTCAAAACGCTATTAATTCCAACCATGTTTTATTAAAATAAAAACCCATAAAAACCTTTTAGGTTATTGTATGAAACATACTGTTGTTATCAAACGATGTGAAGAATATGACCGAAATGTAATTGAAAAAATTATCACAGATGGAATGACCCGGCTTAACTATCGTCCCAGAGGAAATGTATTTGTTAAACCAAACGTGGTCTTCGCAAACAATCCCGATGTATTCGGCCAGCACGCCTACACCCCCACCCCACTGGTCGGCGCTTCCCTTACTGCCCTCTCAAAACGTGAGGGCGTTAAACGGATTGACGTAGGCGAAAATTCAGCCATCGGCATACCAACCCGCCTTAACTATAAATTCGCAGGATATTACGATGAAATCAAAAAAGTCCGGCTAAAAGCCGCCTGCCCCGTGAATATCTTTTGTATCGACGAAGAGCTTCGGGATTCAGTTTTTATTGGTGGAATGGTCCATGATAATCTGAGAATTCCTCGGAAAATGGCCCGCGCGGACTCCAAAGTTTATCTCCCGAAGCTGAAGTGTCACTGTGTGAGCAATATGACCGGAGCCGTAAAACTTAACATCGGCATCTGCTCCGACGATGAACGTGCCATCCGTCATGACTTTATGCTAAACGAAAAAATAGTAGACCTCCTCGCGGCAGGCTATCCTGATTTTATTGTCATGGATGCCGTGGAAGTGGGAATAGGGAACGAAGCGGTTCCCACTGCCAGAAAACTTGGTCTTATCATCATGGGAACAAATCCGGTTGCCGTTGACCTGGTTGGGGCAAGACTCCTTGGGTTGGGAATCGATGACGTGCCCTATCTTAAAACAGCTGTGAGCCGTGGATATACGCCTGCCAAACTTGAAGACGTAAAAATTGATGGAGACCTGTCCAGTATCGATGACCTCGATAAATATGCCAAGCGTATTATGCCCTACGATGATGAATACCATCGCTGGCAAGACGTCAACAAAGAACTCACACGATTGAATTCACCCATGCGTTTTTTGTGGGGCCCTTACAAAAGTGGGAACGGCTCAAAATGTCTTACCGGATGTGTCATGGGAATTAAAATGTTTCTCGGCTCCCTTGAATGGTTTGCAGGTTCTGAGGCGTTTGCCAATGCAAAACCGGTTGTTTTTATTATTGGAAGAATTGATGAACAGGTCGATGCCCGTGGTGAAGAAGTTTTTCTTATCGGCAGTTGTGCTGAAGCAGATATCATCCATGCGAAAAAGATCACTCACCTTGATAAATGCTTCACAACAGCCAGCGATATGAATATCTATATTGGTCATAAACTTGGCATGCCGGCTATTTCTCGTGATTTTAACAGCATGCTGCCTCTATTGGCCGGTGCGGCGAAAGCCTCTATGATGAAACTTGTAAATCTACGCTATTTTCAAGATATGGGCCATTTTATCACAAAACGCCTGGATCGCCGTTTATAGTGTTTTTCACACTATCATAGATGCTATGATTATTTCATCCAGTCAAACGTTCAAAATACAACAACTATTACAAGGCACTAACATGGATTTTAAAATTACACTCACAATCTTTACGGCTATTTTTCTCGCAGAACTTGTCCAACAAACTATCTGTCTTTCTTTGATCATCCTCAGCACTCATATTAACCTCTGCTCTCGGTGTATTTTTCGGAAGCATCATCTGCGAGTTTATAAGTCCAAAATATATGTCCCTTTTAGCTGGAATATTTTTTGTTCTAATTGGATGCTGGTCACTGTATAAGGCATTATTTGTTCCATAACCAGCCGTTCCGGCTTAACTGAGTAACAACAATTACTTATATAACCAGGAGGGGCTCATGAAAAAAAAAGACACCATTGAATCCAATACCTATGATTCATCTCACTATACAGACAGAATAAATCGCAGGGACTTTTTAAAAATATCTGCAGCAGTATCATCTTCGCTTATGCTCGGATCAGCCGGATTAGCCACGATTCCGGGGTGCGGATACAATTCAGACTGGAAAGGCATTTCATTCCCAAAAGTCGTGCTTCACAACTTTAAGCTCTTTGACAGTGTTTCAAACAAGCTTCAAAAAGACCTTGCTCTTATTATCGAAAGTGATGAAATCAGGGGAATAGAAAGAAAAGGAGACCTTTCTCAGTACAAGGATTATAAGGTCGTTGATCTAAAGGGCTTTACCGTGCTGCCCGGCCTGATCGACAACCATGTACACGTTACCGTACCGTTCATGTACAGTGTAAATTACAACACGCTTTCACAGATGAACCCGCAGATAAGATACAATTTCAGAAATTGCATCATGAGCGGTATCACCACAGTCCGTGATGTGGGCGGCTTCCCCGGGAAACTAAACAAGTTCAGAGAGATGGCGGACAAAAATGAAATCCCGGGCCCCAGGGTCATAAGCTCTTTATCGCCCATAGCCGCAAGAGAAGGGGATCTCCTGGGTGCGCCTGAAAAGGCCCCTTATTTTAAAAATCCTATATTAAAATGGATACTTGGCGGCAACTACGCTGAAAGGCCAATCGGTGTTGAAGAAATAAAGGCCGCATGCGAGGAGATGGTCCAACTCGGTGCCCAATGGTTAAAGACCCTTCAGCAGGACCATCCCTACTCTTACGCACCCCGCAAACTACCGAATCATTCCGACGATGGATACAAAGCCATCCTGAAAACAGGGGAAAAATATGGCATAAAGTGTGCCCTGCACGAACCGCTGTTAAGCGGATTTAAAAAAGGTGTGGACCTTGGCTTTCACACACTGGAACATATGCCCATGGACGGTGTGATACCCGACAGATACATTGAAAAATTCATCAAAAATGAGATGGCCATTATGCCGACAATTATGATTTACGGGGATTCCTTTGTCATAAACAAAATTCTTGATCTGATAAATGATAAGGGAGGAGAATACCTCATGCCCGAGGCTATTAAGCAGATGTCTGGAAGGCTCAGGAAGACCCTGGAAATGGAAAAATCAAAGCTGAGTGAGGCAGCGTACGCTGATTTACAGTTTGATAATCAATACGCAAAAGACATGTTTCCGAATGTTACGGCAAATCTCAAAAAGCTTCACAGAATGGGTGCAACCATTGGTGCCGGATCAGATATCGGCGGTACAGCCTCAGGCTTCTTTGGACGCTTCTCCGATGAGCTGAAACATTATATTTCGGCGGGTATATCTAACTTCGACGTGTTACGTATGGCCACATCAGTAAATGCTCACATTCTTGATATGGAAGACAAAATCGGTACCATCGAAAAAGGAAAACTCGCAGATATTATCGCAGTTGATGGGAATCCTCTGAATGACATCAGCGCAGTTGACAAAACAATGATGGTAATGAAAGGAGGATTTTTCGTTAAAAATATCGGTATCGATTTAGGATGATGAAGACTTTGGCCTCATGAACAAATGTCTTTTTCCTTCTTTTCAAATATAATTCTATTTTTTCTCTTTAATGTCAATTAATTAACGCCACTCTGTTCAAAACAGTGATCACATAAATTCCACATTTTCAATTTCTGTTTTTCTCGCTTAAACTCCACCAATTTGAACTCTTTTTTCCAAGATCAAACCATCTTTTTTATTATTGAGACGTAAAACAATACCACAATATATTGTGCCATTTTCTATTTGACACCCTATATGTTATGGTTTATTATTTATAAATTATAATATGTGATATTTATCCAGTGAAGAAAACGATTTTAATGTGTCCTGGTTAATTGGGGATAGATTATATGCAGATCCTACAGGCATTAGAAGAGTATATAGAAGCATCAAAAAGCCTTCCGACCCTGCCCCATATCCTCCTGAAGCTAATTGAAACCTATAACCAAGATGCTAACAATATAAAAGAACTGGCTAAAATCATTGAAAAAGACCCATCATTGTGTGCAAAAATCATAGGCCTTACCAATACAGTTCCTTTTAGTTCTCCTTATGCTATCGATAAAATTGAACACGGCATATCGATCCTTGGAACCAATACGATTAAAAACCTGATTTACTGTGCGTCAGTTGAAGAAAGTTTTCGCCAAACTAAGAATCCACATACCGTAAATCTCAAACGATTCTGGCGCCATTCTATGAAATGCGCTTTTATGGCCAGGCTAATTTCTATCAAGATCGATTACGATAACCCCGGCAATGCATTCCTGGCAGGTCTCTTTCATGATATCGGAAAATTAGTTCTGCTAGCGAGTTTCCCCGAAAAACACAAAAACCAGATTGTGAGTCATAAAGATCAGAATAATTTAATTCAAACGGAAGAAGTTTGTTTGCCTGCCGCACACTGTAATGCCGGTGCTTTACTTCTCAACACGTGGGGTCTTCCGACTTACCTCTCAGATCCTGCACTTTATCATCATGAAACAATAGATAAAATACACTATGCGCTCCCGCTTGTGAAGATCATTTATATGGCCAACGCTTTATGCCGGGAGCCAACACCTGATGATGAAACTTTTAGCACCGCCAGTGATCTTTTTGGAATAAGTATTTCTGAACTTGAAAAATTATTATCAAGCTCAGCTAAGGAAGTAAAAAAGGCGAGTGATTACCTGGAAATTGATGTTGAACCACAGAAAAAGACTGAAAATTCAACTTCAAAAACCACCTCTAAAATACAAGAAAATTTAGCCCGTCATATCCGAGACACTTCTTTAATCGGCGGAACCCTTCAAGATCTCTTTTTAGCTGGTAATCAAGATACGATAATAGAAACGATTAAACAAAATCTTCAAACCCTTTTTAACCTGAAGAAGATATTAATATTCCTCTACAATCCAGTAGACTTAACGCTTCGAGCTAAAAAATCCAAAGAAAACGAGCATTCTTCTTTCATTGACGACTTGGTCATCCCTCTCAATATGAAAGATAGCCTGTTAATCGCCTCACTTATTCATAAAACATCTTTAAACTCCTTTGAAAAGCCTAACGGCTCAACCCTGGTAATTTTAGATGAACAAATTTCCCGTTTTCTGAATACAGAAGGATTTGTCTGTATTCCAATGATTTCAGATGGAGAATGGATGGGCGTTATCGCCGCTGGACTGGACGGAAAAGACTATTTCCATCTTTCAAAAAATATAAAACCGTTAAATAATTTCGCTGAACATGCCGCCAAATCAATTCACACGGACAACCTGAAGACAAACAGATTTCATGCCGTCAATTCAGAAAAAATGAAGGAAGTCTCTGACATGGTAAGAAATGTAACCCATGAAGTAAACACACCTTTGGGAATCATTAAAAATTACATCAATATTCTAGGCATGAAATTATCTGAAAAAGACGTCGTTCAAGATGAAATAAGGATTATCAAGGAAGAGATCGATCGCATTTCCATGCTCCTTCACAAATTATATTCCTTCTCAACGGATAAAACGGAAAAAAACGAACCTGTAAATATAAACGAACAGTTAAGAGATCTGGTAAAAATATTGAGAGAATCTCTCGTGAAAAATTCTAAGGTAAAGATCAAGTTGGATCTCGATAAGCAGCTGCCTTTTATTTCTACAAAGAAAGACAGCCTCAAGCAGGTTTTTCTCAATCTTATTAAAAACGCTATTGAAGCAATGCCGGATGGAGGGGGGCTGAAAATCCAGACCAGATATATTCCAAATCCAGTTGAAGGTAAAACTAAAAATAATCCCAAGGAATCCAAAGGGTCCCTGGAAATTACGGTATGCGATGAAGGTCTGGGAATCCCGCCTGAAATCGAGCCAAAAGTCTTTGAACCGCTTATAAGCACAAAAGAAGAGAATCACTCTGGAATAGGACTTTCTATTGTTCATGGCATCGTAAAAGCATTGCATGGCACGATTGTTTGTATGAACAACCAAGATAAGGGCGCAACATTTAAAATTAATCTTCCGGCGCCCAATAATTTCTTAACATAATCAACGGAGGCCCGTATGATTACTACACCAAAAATATTGATCGTGGATGACGATCCCAGAATGTGCGAGAGCATGAAATCTCTGCTCAGCATCGAGGACTATGACATAACAACAACGTGTTCGGGCAAAGAAGCGCTGAGCCTCATATCCGAAAACGAATACGATGTCGCGCTAATGGACATTATTTTGCCGGATATAGGCGGCCTTAAACTTATGGAGCAATTAAATAAAAGAACTCATAACACACTTGTTATTAACATTACAGGAAGCGCTAATCTGGACTCAGCCATAGGTGCCTTGAGGAGGGGAGCGTATGATTATCTGCGAAAACCTTTTGAACATGATGAATTGCTGAAAACTGTGCAGAATGCGCTAAATCAAAAAATATTAGAATTGGAAAAAAAGGCCGTCAAGGGGCAGCTGGACCAAGCAGAACTACGATATTTTTACTTAGTGCATAATTCGCCCGATATTATCTATATACTTGATAATAATGGAATATTTACATTTATAAGCGATGCTGCCCAACGGCTACTCAAACTAAACAATGAAGCGCTTATTGGAAAACATTACTCGACAATTCTTCATGAAAAAGACCAGGAGAAAGCCCAATGGCACTTTAATGAGAGGAGGACAGGAAGCCGTGCGACATCGGGCATTGAATTGAGATTAAAAATCGCTAAAAACGGTGGAAGTGCCACTGTATTTGACGAGAGATGTATACATATTGAGCTGAAAGCCACAGGAATGTACGATAAAACATTTCAAAAGCACATCGGGACACACGGCGTTGCCCGGGACATCAGCGATAGAAAAATACTTCAGGATCAATTCCATCAATCACAGAAAATGGAAGCTGTTGGGACATTGGCAGGTGGAATTGCCCATGATTTTAACAATTTAACAATATCTTAATGAGTATTCAAGGCCACGACTCCTTAATGCTTCTACATACGGATCCTTCCCATAAACATTATAAACATATTAAAAAAATAGAACACTTCATCCAAAGTGCGTCTGACCTTACCCAACAACTGCTGGGCTACGCAAAAGGCGGTAAATATAACATCAGAACTTCTGATTTAAATCAAATTATCGAAACCAGCGCGAAAATGTTCTGGCGGACAAAAAAGGAGATAAAAGTCTTTACCAAATACCAGAAAGATATATGGCCGGTAGAAGTTGATCGCGGGCAGATCGAGCAGGTATTACTCAACCTTTATATAAACGCCTGGCAGGCCATGATGAGCGGAGGAAGTCTTTACATTGAATCTAAAAACGTTACCATTAATAAAAAATTTGCCAAGCTATATAAAAATACACCGGGGGAATATGTTAAATTATCTGTTAAAGATACCGGAATTGGCATGGATAAAAAAATACAGGAAAGAATATTTGATCCCTTCTTTACAACAAAGGAGATGGGCCGAGGAACCGGGCTGGGCCTGGCCTCAGCTTACGGAATTATTCAGAACCATAACGGCATTATTAATGTCAATAGCAAAAAAGATAGTGGAACCACATTCAACATTTATCTTCCGGCATCCGATAAAGCGATCATATCTGAGCTTGAGACCCCAAAACACCTATCCAAGGGAACCGAAACAATACTTTTAGTCGATGATGAGGATATCATCACTGATGCTGTGGCAGAACTTTTAGAACAAATTGGATACAAAGTTTTCTGGGCAAGAAGCGGCAGAGAAGCCCTCAGCATTTACAAGAGTAACAAAGACAAGATCCACCTGGTTATTTTAGATATCATCATGCCGGATATTTTAGGCGGTGAGACGTTTGACAGATTAAGGGAAATTAATCCGGAAATTAAAGTCCTGTTATCAAGCGGATACAGCCTGGATGGTCAGGCGACTGAAATAATGGATCGCGGCTGTAATAGTTTTATACAAAAACCATTTAATATTAAGGAGTTGTCTGTGAAAATAAGAGAAGTTTTAGATGCAAAAGACATATAACTTTCAGTTGAACATCCCTATCATCACTCCTCTTTTCTAAAAACCAGATAAGAACAAAGATATGTGAGAATAAAAGATATTAAAAACACAACGAAAATACTCCTGTATGCAGCTAGTGGATACGCTCCTGACTCAAGCACACCACTTCTGTCCAGCAAAAAACCGGTAACCGGCTGAAAAATAGCTGTACCCAGAAAAGCGGCGGGGTTCATCAGCCCAACTGCGGTTCCCGTAAGCTCCAAAGGAAATAACTCCTTCACCGTCGTCATGAGTATGGGCAATATGCCGCCCACACAAATCCCCATAATAAGAAATAAAGGAATAATAAAAAGATAAGATTCCTGGCCATTGAAAAGAAGTAAAATAATCCAGCATAAAATACAAATGATAACCGAATTGAGAAAAAGCCGGTTCCGGTTCAAGCCTAATTTGGCTGTCAATGGTCCGAAAGATACAGCACCAATTGAAAACCCTAATGGAAGAAGCATGAGCAAACCGCCCGCTTTGGCACGGCTTAGCAAAAACACATCAGTTAAGTATGGAACAGCCCATAGCCCCTGAAAGGTCAGAAAAGTACTTCCTGCAAAAAACGAAGCAATTGTTACCATCCAAAATCTTGAATTGGTGAAAATAATTGAAAGGCGTTCGAATAAAGGCATTGTTATTTCGGATGTGTCTTCTGTGACTTCTTGCAAAGTCTCCGTTCCAATGGACGGCCAGTTTTTTTCTTCGGGCCTGTCCTTTATGATAAGCCAGCAGATCATCGCGCAAAGCAAAGCCAATACGCCTATAACAGCAAAAGACATTCGCCAGCCAAAAAATAAAACAAGGTAGGTGAGAGGCAGTGTCGCTGCAATACCGCCGATACTACCTATTGCCAGCATAATCCCAGTGATACCCGCAAACTCATCTGCATGATACCATCTTGAAAAGATCTTCAGGCTGGGTATAAATATTCCACCCACACCAGCACCGATAAGGGCTCTGCCAAAAACAGCACCATTCACGGTAGAAGCTGTCGAGAATACAATACAACCCGCTGCGGAAATAATCGTAAAAATTACAACCACTTTTCTTGGGCCAATGGTGTCGGACAAAATCCCAACAGGCGGCTGAACCGCTGAATACAGAAAAAAATAGGCGGACGCGATGAGACCCAGAAGTGCCGCATCGGCTTGAAACGCTTGCATAAGATCACGGGCAATAACTGTGGGCGCGGTTCTATGAAGACAGGCCAGAAAATATATGGCTCCCAAAATAAATAACATTAGCCATCTGTACTTTTTTAGTTCAGTCATCCATTATCCTTAATTAACTATCCAAACCACCTGTTTTGAATACGGACGGCTTGATGTCAAAGCCTTATCTGTTTTGCGATGTCACGAGTTGCTCCGGATCTTTGCTCTAGTAGAATGGATGTAACTTATCAATGCGAGCCCGTAATGTAAAGTGCAGTATCCATATTAGATGATCTCGGAAAGTCGAAACTGAGATGGCAAAGTAAAAACTTCAAGATCAGGACGTCGCAAATCTCTCGTTATTGCAGCATTGCACAGATATTTGGCTTTTTACGAAACCATCATATTTAAAAACGATACATTATCTTCAATATTGAATCTTTAACATAAGTGACCTGATTTGCCTCAAAAAAGATGTTTTCCATAAGCGATATCCTTGAATTTAAGGATATAACATCTTGCGTGAACCGTTACGGCATGATAAAAAATTCGTATTTGAAATACTCAATTCACAATATACGTTATTTCTAAAACTATCTTTTCATTTTTTTAAAAGCGTTAGCAAACTGACATGAAAACACTGCTCTCCGGCTTTCCTGTGACAGTTAAACAACCCCTGCAATGGGGTGAAATGGACATGCACAACCATGTCAATAATGTATGGTTTTTTCGATATATAGAAAATGCGAGAATTGCGTATTATGAAAAAATTAAGAAATATGAATTCGAAAATGAAACGGGAATCAGCTTTATTTTAGCATCCGCAACATGCCAGTATCTTTCTTCCCTTACCTATCCTGATACGGTTATTGCCGGCGCACGGATGGAAACAATTGATAAAGATAGCGCCATTCTTGGATACAGACTTGCAAGCAGCAAAAACAAAAGGCTTGCTGCAACGGCGCAAACAACAATTGTTTCTTATAATTTTACTGAAAATAAAAAAGTGCCTTTCCCAAATGAGTTAAAAAGAAGAATTATAAAACTTGAGAATAAAACTTTTTAATTTTTATAATCAACATTCATGAAAACAACGAATCGTTAGTTACTTAAAAAAGGGTTTTCCAAATGTTTAATAGATCTGAACCTACATGGAAAAGTTTAATTGTCTCTCCGGATAAAGCGTTTGCTGATCTTGAACCCGGCATGAATATTTTTCTGGGTACCGGCCCGGGCGAACCCCGTACGCTTGTCAAGCATTTAATGGCTTCAAACGCTGGAAATTTAAGAGATCTGACATTGATACAATTGGTAAGCCTCGGCGATGCGATATCCCTGCATGAGCTTACATCCCAGAAATATCGTTTAAAAACATTCTTCTCCGGGTGGGTGGGCAGTGAAGAAATAAAAGAAGGTCGTGTTGATTTAATACCCAGCCGGTTTGCAAAGATACCGGAATTAATCGAATCCAAAAGAATACCTATCGACGTCGCCCTTGTCCAAATCACACCGCCCAATGAAGCCGGATACTCCAGCCTGGGCATTGCTGTGGATGTGGCACGGCTCGCCATGGAACAAGCATCTTTGGTTATTGGCGAAATCAATACCCAGATTCCATTTACCTATGGAGACACCTTTATTCCTGTTTCAGATTTCGACTTTCTTATTCAGTCAACGGATGATCCAATCTATTTTCCCCGCTGGACTGTTGATGATGTGTTCGATAAGGTCGCTGAAAATGTTGCTTCAATAATAGAGGATGGAAGCTGCATTGCTTTTACATTGGGCCCCCTCTTTGAAGCACTCAGCAAACACCTTATTAAAAAGCGTCATCTTGGCGTTCATTCTCCATTCTTCACAGATCCCCTTATGGATATTGTTAAAAGCGGGGCTGTGACCAACCGCCGCAAAGGAAGTTACAGAGGGAAATCTCTTGCTTCTTATGCATTTGGGACACCCGAACTGATGAAATGGCTGGACAGAAATCCAATGGTTGAATTCGCGGGAATCGATAAGATCTTTAATCCATTGGAAATAAGCCGTAATCCTCAGTTTATTTGTATCCTTCCTGCCAGAAAAGCGGATTTATACGGTCGAATCGCCTTTCACACAGGAAAAGGGAATATTTCCGCTGGCCCGGTTGAAGCTGCTGACTTTTTAAGCGGCGCAGAACTTTCGCCCGGCGGCATAACCGTGTTTGCCCTGCCAAGCCGTAATCTTAAAAAAGAACCAAATGTTCGACTTTCTTTGGATGGCTTCCCTAACCATTCTTCTCTTAGAGAATCCATCGATATGATAATAACGGAGTACGGAATTGCTAATATTGCCAGCCGTACAGTTCGAGAAAGAGCTCAGGCAATGATAGAAATAGCTCATCCGGATGATCGGCAAGCACTCTTTGATCAGGCGAAAAAAGAAAAAATACTATACGAAGATCAAATTTTTCTTCAAGAATCTACACACTTGTATCCTTCTGAAGTCTCTACAAAACAGACATTCAAAAATAATACAGCTCTTAGATTTAGAGCGATCAAACCTTCTGATGAAGAAGAAATGCGCCGCCTGTTCTATCGATTTTCTGATGAATCCGTGTATTACCGGTATTTTAGTCCAATTAAAACCATGCCCCACGCCAAAATGCAGGAATATGTGTGTACCGATTACAGTAAGGCTATGTCCATCGTTGGACTTATAGGCGACCCAGGCAGCGGGCATATCATTGCCGAAGCCAGATATGTTAAAGAACGTAGTGCCAGCTTGGAAGCGGATGTTGCCTTTGTTGTTGATGAAGAATACCAGGGCCTGGGTATCGCTACTTATCTTTATAAAATGCTTATTCGTCTGGCAAAAGAACGCGGTGTAAAAATATTTACCTCAGATGTGCTTTCCTCAAACAGCTCCATGATGAAGGTTTTTGAAAAAGGAGAAATGCCGTTTAAAGCCCGCTTAGAAGGAGGGATTTACCATTTAATCATTCAACTTGATAAATCTCCTGCTGACGTATAAACTACATTGACTTTGAAAATATTGATATATTTAAAATTTTATTTGACAGGAGTGTGACTTTTTTAATAGTTTTTTGTTTGAAAGCTATGAAAACAAATTTCAATTTACACATTTTGCAGCATTTTAGGTAAAGCGCCATGGCATTCGAGTTTATCATCATTTTCATCGTACTGGTTGTTACATTTACGGCCGCAGTCATTGTGGTTAAGCTGATGCGACCGGGAAATAAAGAAAGTTCTTCTTTAAAATCCTTGGATATTTCTGCCGAAGAAAAACGACAACATCCCCGGATTGATGTTAACTGGTCTGTGGCCATAGAAACACCAAAAGAAACCATAAATGGCGTCATTCGAAATATCGGCGCAGGAGGAGCATTCGTTATATGTGAAAACCCTTTGCCTTTAAATGAATCCGCCCGTCTTACCATTGAGACCCCATTAGACCAACCGCTTATACTAAATGGAAAACCTATATGGACAAATGTCAGTGTCCGGGATGATAAAATTGTGAATAAAGGAATGCGGATTCAATTCGTCCATAACCCCAATGAAAATCTTAAACTGCTTCATCAGGCACTTGTCGCTACCAACCAGCAAACCCTTCCTGATGATGAAACGCTTGGCAAAACATCAGGCTATGAAAGTAGAAAGGACTCACGAATAGATGTTAGCTGGCCTGTTGAAATGAAAACTTCATTGGGTAACATGAAAGCGGAAACGAGGCATGTCAGTATCAGCGGTGCTTTCATTTCGTGCCAGGAGCCTTTGCCACTAAATGAACAATTCCTTATTACTATAATAATCTCCAAACAAAAACAGATATCGATTAATGCTGAAGTTATATGGTCGAACATCAATGTCCCTGACGACAAGGTTGTGAATCGCGGAATGGGAATCAGGTTTGTTAACAACGCTAAAGATGACGTAAAGCCTCTATCAGTAGCATTAATGAAAATTATTGATGATAGCTTCAGCCCAAAAGATTGATCACGTTTATTTTAATAGTTTTTGCTATCCTACCATCACATGTTCTAAAATTTATAAATTCGATTTTAACCTTTCCGGAGAGGTATTATGAGGGATCAAGATTTTTTTGATGAAGTCTTATCAAGAAGCTTTAAAAAACTGATAACGTCCACATGAGCCGAAGCCACTCTGCAGGGCCTGCAGGAAATATGGGATATTGATACGCATCATTCATGGGCAACAGCCGGTTATCAGGGCGCTATCAACTCAGGGCAAACAACATGTGGACTTTTAATTGGCAGCGCTGTTGCGATTGGGCTTCGATGCGGCAAGGGAAAAGACTGCATCCCAAAAGAAGATGAAGAACATCGAAACATCGCAGTTAAAGAAGTAAATTCTCTTTACAATGATTTTATCAGCAAATTTAGTAGCACGAATTGCAAAGAGCTTATTTCTTGCGACTTCAGCAAACCTGAAGACCTAACAAAATATATGGAAAAAGAAATCTATAAAGAAAAATGCTTTGTCTTTTATAATTTCGTAATGAACAGATTTATTGAAATAGAAAAACAAAAATAAGCATTATTTTATTGGTTCTTTGCATAAAAAAGTGTATCAATTTAGATAAAATAGTTGAAAAGCATGAATTTTCCCGGAGGGTAAATAAAATAAAAATAAAGAATGATATTTATACCTCATCTATAGACTATAGAAGATATACAAAAATATGAATAAACCAAGCTATACCCTTAATCCCTATGTATTTAGTAAAAGTTTACCATTTTATTTGCGCTCATTTGAGGTGATACTTTATTGACTATTTATCGTTTGGAGTAACAGGATCATGCTTGCCTTTACCCGATACCCGGAACTGGATTTTACCTGGTTTGTCTTAAAGAGCGACACCTCCGCTGATGAGTGGCTTGCCACGTTGGGAGAATATGCAAATCAAGGATTGACGAAATATGAACTGTACGATCTTCGAAAAGCTCGAGTGGATATTGAGCAGTTCACTACAGATGATATTCACAATATTGTTGATTCGGCTGCTGCTAGCATTCAGTTGCGTCCTCCCGAAAGCAAGACCGCCATGCTGGCCAAGGAAGACGTGGTATTCGGTCTTAGCCGTATGTACGACATACTCGCAAATATGGAAGAATCTATCACATGGGAAACCAGGGTATTTTATTCACTTTCTGACGCAGTCAAATGGTTGGGTAAAGATGTACAAAAAATCGTTCTTGGAAAACGAGCAAGCTAATTATATAAATGCCGCTATTGAAACCGCGTATATTACCATCAATTACGGCCAGCCCTACAGATACTCTTTATAAACCCTTCAAATATTTGCAAATAACTGTAAAAATTGTGTGGAAAGCTTTATTCGAAAATAGCGTTTACATTCCAAAGAATCATCATGAGTAGGATAAATTGAAATGACTGTTGACATAAGTGAATTTCACAAATTTTTCAATCCGAACAGTATTGCCATTGTTGGCGTATCGAGCGGAACATACCGTTTCGGAGGAACGAGTTTTTTAAACAAGCTTCAGGAGTCCGGATTTGCAGGAAGGCTCTACCCCTTGAATCCAAAAGCGGAAACAATAAACGGCCTAAAGGCTTATCCGAATCTTTCATCCCTCCCGGAAACCCCGGACCTTGCTATTGTGTGTGTCGCGGCCAAGCGGATACCCGACGTTTTAAAAGAGTGCGCCGAAGTCGGAACAAAACACATCCATATTCTTACATCCGGTTTCCAGGAAACCGGTACGAAAGAAGGAAGAGCACTTGAAGAACAGGTCATAGCCATCTCAAAAGAAAACGGACTGCTTGTTATCGGCCCAAACTGTATGGGCCCCTACTGCCCATCTTCACATTTAACAGCGTGGGGGGCCATCCCCGGTTTAAGCGGCCCGGTGGGAGTGATTTCACAAAGTGGCGGGATTACCCAACGGCTGACGGAAAATCTGTGCTCACTTGGTATCGGCGTCGATAAAGCGGTCAGCATCGGAAATGAAGCCGTCCTTACAAGCAGGGATTTTCTTGCCTATATGGCTGAAGATAATAAAATTAAAGTCATTGCCATGTACCTTGAAAGCGCCATGAACGGAAGCGCCTTTCTTGATCTAGCCCGTGAAGTCAATCGAAAAAAACCCATTGTTCTTTTAAAAGGAGGATTAACCAGTGTCGGGGCATCAACCGTATCATCTCATACGGGTTCCATGGCCGGAGAACGGAAACTCTGGGAGGCCTTTTTCCGCCAAACCGGTGTTATTCAGGCACATTCAATTGAAGAATGGGTGGATACAATAGCTGCCTTCTGCACACTTCCCGCTCCAACAGGCAATGGGGTGT
Organism: Deltaproteobacteria bacterium; assembly: GCA_019309685.1. GTDB lineage: Bacteria > Desulfobacterota > Desulfobacteria > Desulfobacterales > JAABPS01 > JAABPS01. The sequence goes on along the minus strand of JAFDFT010000026.1, from coordinate 4,531 downwards.
TTTTGATTGGCGGCGGTGGTGGAAACAGCGTGGTGTTCAGTGATATCTGTATTCAGGAGGGACTCGATGTACCCAAACTATCGGATTCAACAATGGAAGTACTTCGAAAAACAGTGCCAGAGGCCGGTTCCATTGCCGGAAATCCGCTTGATATGTTCCAGGTTTTTCAGGATGCCGCTTATCTTGGAGAGCTTCTGGAATTGGCGTACAGGGATCCAGCTGTTTCCATGATTATCGTTGATCGGCTTATCCCGAGAAAAGCTTTCCACTTGCCCGATTTACCGGATTCTACACCAGCCGTTATTAATTTTGTTAAGGCTGTGCCGAACAAAAAGCCGACAGTCTTTACTGTTGATTCCGATGGTGGTGACGAAACTCTGGCCGCTGAAGGTGCTTTAAAACGCTCGCAATTCTCCAAAGCCGGTATCCCGGCATATCCAACATTTGAAAGGGCTGCAAAGGTCCTGGCTCACCTCTATCGATACCATACTCAGAGGCAGTAATCGCGTCCACACTATACTTGTAGAAAATCATTAACGGGTTAAAGGCTGCAGGGAGAATAAAATAAATTTTACCTCAATTGAGCGAAAATTGAGGTTTTACTAAATAACGATCAGCTCATGCCTAAATCTATCCTACTTTTCCTGTGCCGGAAGCATCCAGTGCCAGCCTGCCGGCTTTCATCTGAAGTGCAGACTGCGCCACCTGACTACCAACCACCCTCGCTGCCGTCATCCCAAGCAAATCCTCTTTGACAGCAAACCGCGTCTCACGAATCGGCACACCCAATCCCTCCCGAGTTGAAACACTCGGCGCACCAATAGAAACGATAGTGAGACCTAGAGCCAGTAATGACAGAGTCATGGCCTGTAAAGCGGTGTCGCTTCCGGCATTCCTGAAAAAAGCAACAGTCATTGGCGCTGCCACCTTTCCGTTGAGACGATAGTCATGGACAAAAGTGCGGCAGCGGTCAATAAATGTTTTTACCTGACCCGGTATGGTCCCAATATAAACAGGAGCGGCCAGAATGATACCGTCCGCCCCGAGAATCTTTTTATGAATGATTTCCATATCGTCTTTAATAGTGCAGTTGTAATCTTTTACAGGAACAGGGATGACATGGAAGCCCACTTCTTTTTGCAGTTTATGTACCCGGCGTAAGCATTTATCGCAGCCGATGCAGTATTCAATGTTGTAGTCTTTTATATGGACAAGTTCCGTTTCAACCCGGCCCAACCCTTCAGCTGCGTCGAGTGCCTCTTTAAGCAGATACTGGCAGTTACCGTCTTTGATTGGCGTTCCAACAATGCCCAGGATTTTAACCTTTAAATCATCTGGATTCATAGTTTCACCTCAGATTGAAACTGTTAGATAAATCATTTTGTTTACTGTTTTATATTTTATATAATTGATGATTACAGCATTTCCCAAATGCTTGCCTGACCCATAAGTTCAGGTTCTACGCCGCCGACTCCATACCCAAGAAGCTTTGCGATGGGTGTAGCACCTATCTCTTTGGCTTTGTCCATACTCATTAATAAAAGAGCAGCCGCGCCGTCGTTAATACCCGAAGAGTTACCCGCCGTTACCGTTCCGTCCTTTTTGAATGTCGGTTTGAGTTTAGCCATATCTTCGATTTTCAAGCCAGGCCGGTAATGTTCATCCGTATCAAAAATATCGGGGTCGCCCTTTCTTTTAGGAATTTCCACCGGCATAATTTCGTCCTTAAACTTACCTTCCTTTATCGCGGCTTCAGCAAGATTGTGTGAGCGGACAGCGATTTCATCCTGCTCTTCCCGGGAAATGTTATATTTTTCTGCGAGGTTTTCCGCTGTCATTCCCATGATAAGACCGCTCCAGGCATCAGTCAGTCCGTCCCAAACACCATCGGTCATAGCACCGTGTTGCAAACGCTGGCCCCATCGGGCCGACGGAAGGTTATAAGGAATTCGGCTCATAACTTCAACACCGCCGCCAATAACTGCATCCATATCTCCCAGCATGATCTGCTGGGCAGCCTGCACAACTGCCTGCATTGCAGAAGCACAGTTCCGCTGAACTGTAAAACCCGGAACGGATGTGGACAAGCCGGCTTTTAAAGCGGCAAGCCTCCCCGTGGTTAGCTCATCCGTTCGCTGCATGCATTCTCCGACAATAACTTCTTCAACCAATTCTGGCGAAACACCCGAACGATTAATTGCCTCTTTTACGATGAGCCCCATTAAATCGGGTGCAGGGTAATCTATTAAGCTTCCACCGAATTTACCAATAGCGGTTCTTACCGCCGAGACTGCCACAGCTTCTTTCATGGTTACCTCCTTTAAATATATGACTTAATAAAAGCCATTTTCGATATCACTGGTTCCTTTCTGTGTCAAATCGTTTGTGTGGAATAGCAAACATTCATTTTTCCGACGACTGGGTTTAAACCGATTCTTTGGGTAAGCGCCGCCTCTGCATAAGGTAAATCAAACCGTAGAGCGCCAGTCCCATGGGATACACCCAGTATCGCTGGTCATAAGGAATACCCAGCCACACCGATACCTGGTCCGGCCGCATCAACATAAAAGTAACACATAAAAAAAGAGGTATTTCATAGAGTGCATTTCGCGTAATGAACCAGCCCTGTGTGGCGGATGCAAATGCGAAATTACCGATACATGCCATGGCAAATATAGTAAGTCCTTGTGGCCAACTGTTGATATTATGAAGAATCAAGTCTGCGTTGAAGATAAACATAAAAGGCAAAATAGCGGTACGGATATCATACATAAATCCCTGAAGGCCGGTGAGAATCGGCGGCGACTTGGCAATAGCCGAAGCGGCATAAGCGGCCAGCCCAACCGGAGGAGTGTCGTCAGCAAGAATTCCAAAATAAAAACAAAACAGATGCGCGGCCATTAGAGGAACAAAAAACTCCCTGGCGCCGGCTATGTGAACAATAGCCGGTGCTGTCAATGAGGCCATAACAATATAGGTAGCAGTTGTGGGAAGCCCCATTCCGATAATGAGACTGGCAATTGCCGTAATAACCAGCATCAGATAAATATTACCCATGGAAATAATATCTATCACTTCCGTGATAAGACCGCCAAGCCCAAGTGCGACAACACCCACAATAATCCCTGCTGCAGCCGTGGCAAGAGCTACAGAAACCATGTTTCGTCCGCCTGAAGCAAGAGAAGAAAAAATCTCAGTAATACTTTGTTTCAATGCGGGGAAAACTGGTTCTTTGTTTAATAATGCCTTTACGGGATGCTGAAGGAGCATAATAATAACCATAACCCATATGGCGTTAAATGCGGCTAGTTCCGGAGAGTGTCTGACTACTACCAGTTCATAAATCAGTATTACTAAGGGAATAAGAAAATGAACTCCGCTCATCAGGGTCTTAAAAAATGGAGGCAGCTCCCTACGAGGCATACCCCTTAACCCCAGTTTGGATGCCTCAATATGGGAAATAAAAAAAAGCGCGGCATAAGACGCGAAGGCCGGGATAGCGGCCGCTTTAACCACTTGAATATAAGGAACATTCACATATTCAGCAATGATAAAAGCTGCGGCCCCCATGATCGGAGGCGCCAGTTGTCCATCCGTACTGGCCGCCACTTCAATGGCCGCTGCCTTGGTCGGCGGATAACCAACTTTTTTCATCATGGGGATGGTAAATGTTCCGGTGGTTACAATATTAGCGATGCTTGATCCCGAAACCATCCCTGTAAGACCGCTGCCCATTATGGCAGCTTTTGCCGGACCGCCCTTGAACCCTCCAAGGAGGGATAACGCAAGGTTAATGAAATAACGTCCTGCTCCTGCCTTTTCGAGCATGGAGCCGAACAAAACGAACAAAAAGACAATGGTCGCAGACACATCCAGAGGAATCCCATAGATCCCTTCTGTTGACATAGTCATTTGCCCTACAAACCGGTCTAAAGAAACCCCTTTAAAAGCGATAACGTCGGGCATGTAAGGTCCTAAAAACGCATAGAGGATAAAGAGTGAAGCGATAACTGGAAGCGCCGGCCCTATAACACGCCGGGTCCCCTCCATTAAAAGAATGACAAGCGTTAACCCCATAACAAGATCCCTTAAAACAGGCATGCCATAACGCGTTGTCATTCCATCATAATCAAGCGCTATATAAAGGGCTGCCAATGCGGCAACAACAGCAATAACAATGTCCGGAAAAGGAATTTTTGTTTTTGTGGAAAGAAAATCAAGGCTGAATCGTTTTTTTTTTAAAACCGGGTAGTTTAAAAAAACAATCAGCAATGCAAAACCCAGATGAATGGCCCGGATAAAGGTTGAGTCGATAATCAGCCATTTAGCAATAGAAAGTTGGAAAAAACTCCATGCAACAGCAACAGCAGGAATAAGATATTTTAAAACCCCTTCCGGCTTTCTTCCGATACCTTCTTCCGCTTCAACCAGCCTTTTTGCAACTTCATAATCATCATTGTTATATGTTTCTAAAGGTTCGCTCATAATTGTGTTAAAAAATATAGTTCTTCTCCACTTTAGTCGAAGAAGA
>JAFDFT010000640.1 GCA_019309685.1 Deltaproteobacteria bacterium | reverse complement strand
TGATGTAAATACCGGCATGATAAACAAATAAAGGAGGCGAATAAATGGGCAAAAAGATTTTTGAACCAATAGAAATAAACGGAATGACGATTAAAAACAGGATTGGTTTGGCGCAGATTTACGAACTTGTCACCCATCTGAGGCAGGAAGCGGGAAAACGCCAGGTAAACAATCCCCGGATCGCCATGGCTGAAAATGGAGGCGGAACGATCGGCACTGGTGAAGCAGCAATGAGCATACACATTATGGAAAAAAGCTAATCGTTGATGGCTTTGTAATCCGCCTGAGGCGGGCTGCGTTGCGCTGCATCCTGCGGTCATTCGATGTACTATAAGTACATCTCATTCCACAAGATTTGCGCGCCTTGAACTTGAACTTTTTTCTTTGCCATCATATTTTCGAGTTTTTGCGAGGCTATCAAGCGTTGCGCTGAAAGAAATAATTTTGGCCTGTAAAAGATTTGATGTAAATACCGGCATGATAAACAAATAAAGGAGGCGAATAAATGGGCAAAAAGATTTTTGAACCAATAGAAATAAACGGAATGACGATTAAAAACAGGATTGGTTTGGCGCCGCTCCTTAATATGCCGGGGCTGTGGGAGGCCTTTACACTGACAGATGAAGCCATAAAATGGTTCGAAGCCAGGGCAAAAGGAGGGGCAGGGCTTATCATGACAGGAGCGTTTGGTCCCCTTTTTCTAGATAATCCGGCCATATTTGAGCAGTTTGCCAAACTGGCTGACACCATGCACTCGTACGATGCTAAAATCGGCGTGCAGATCGGGGAAGGGGGTATACTGGGAGGAATTGGGCCTTCGCCCATGCCGTATCCTGATGAGAGCGATCCAAAACAGTCCCAGATGGAAATTATACATGGCCAGATATCGTTTTTCCCTGGAATTGAGACCGTGACAGCATTAAGCAAGGAGATAATTGAAGGGTATATGGACAAACTGGCCGGATACGCCAAGGCTCTGAAGGACGTGGGTGTGGACTGTGTCGAATTGCACTGCGCCCATGGCGGTGCCACGCTTTACTGTTCCTTTATTTCGCCCTATTACAACAGACGTGAGGATGAATACGGCGGGTCATGGGAGAACAGGCTTCGCCTTCCTACGGGCACCATTAAAAAAATGAGAGCGGCTGTTGGGCCTGATTTTCCCCTGTTTGCACGGATAAGCGCAGATGAACTTCTGGGAGAAAAGGGCATCACCCTTGAAGCTTCTCAGAAGTATGTGGTGCCCGCTTTAGAAGCGGCGGGTGTTGATTGTTTAGACGTTTCTCAGGGTTCTATATTGCATTCACCTGAAGGAATACAGATTCCTCTCTATTACCCCAGAGGGTGCTATATACATAACGCGGAGGCAGTGAAACAGGTAACGAAGCTTCCGGTAATTGGCGTCGGGCGTATTGTTGATTTGGACATGGCTGAAGAATTCCTTCAGCAGGGGAAGGCTGATTTAATTTATATGGGACGCCAGTTGACGTCCGATCCTGAAACCCCCAATAAATACCTGGAGGGCAGGACTGATGAGATAAGAAAATGCATTGGGTGTCTGGAGGGATGCGGCACGCCTTGTCCTATAAATTACGATATCGCACCGGATTCCATGCCGCTTACACCCGCTGAAAAGAAGAAAAAAATCCTGATAATAGGCGGGGGTGTTGCAGGCATGGAAGTTGCCAGGGTCTGTGCCATAAGAGGACATGACATTACGCTCATGGAAAAAAAGGAAAAACTTGGCGGAACTGTAGCGGCCCTTGCACTTGATCCGTTGAACGCAGAATTTAAGAATTTTATTGATTACCTTACAGTTCAGATGGAAAAACTAAACATTGATGTAAAAGTAAACACCGATACGTCAGAATCTGATGTTGAAGCACTCAGTCCGGATGCTGTGATAGTGGCAACAGGGGCTTCTTTACAGGGGCTTCTTTAAAAATACCTGACATTGCGCAAGGAAAGCCCGGTGTGATGGACCATATTGAGGCTTTGAAGAACAGGGGCGAGATCGGAAAACGTGTGGTGGTATGGGGGCTGATGTACGGGGCTGAGTTGGCTATTTCCCTTGCTGATGAAGGAAAGAAAGTAACCCTGATTGGTGAAGCTGGCGAGAAAACCATGACCAGCCACACATCGGATATGCGCAAGTTTTGGGTATGGAGAAAACTTACAGATATAAATGCTTCCAGAGAAACACCTGAGGCGCAAAGGGTCGATAACCCGGAAGTAAAGTTGAATGTGAAAGTGAAAACTATAACCGCAGACGGCGTAGAGTTTGAAGATAGAGACGGAAACAAAAGCGTTTTGCCCTATGACACACTTGTTATTTCAAGGGGCCGGGAGAAGAACGATTCGCTTTTCGCAAAGATCGAGGGAAAGGCGTCTGAAGTTTATAAAATAGGCGATTGCTCTTCAGCCGGGAATATTCAAAAGGCAGTCTGGAGCGCTAATGAAGTTGCCAGAAAGATTTAAGGAATTCATCTATCATGCCCGGAGGCAGTGAACTTGAAAAATCGTTGAGAAACTTTCAACAAAAATTAAAAGGAAAATGGTGGACGTATGAGTGAAGAAAAAAAAGAAAAGAAACAACTACCTTTAAAACCTGGTATTTTCAAAATTCCTGATGATCCTAATGAAAAACCTTATCTCTTGGGATCGAAATGCAAAAAGTGCGGCACGCATTTTTTCCCTTCACGGGTGATTTGTTTAAACTGCGGGGCAGAAGCGAT
>JAFDFT010000249.1 GCA_019309685.1 Deltaproteobacteria bacterium | reverse complement strand
AAAAATTCAGATACAGTGATTGTTACGGCTAAAACAGATGAATCCCTTCGCCACAAAGGTATCAGCGCTTTTATCGTAAAAAAAGGAACCCCTGGTTTTATTGTTGGTGATCTGGAAGATAAGATGGGTCTTAAAGCTTCTGATACAACAGATCTGATCTTTGAAGATTGCCGTGTGCCTGCTGAGGATATTTTTTTGCCATTGCCATGGCAGGTTTGGATAGCGGACGAATCGGTATTGCCGCTCAATCCGTTGGTGTCGCGCAAGCTGCTTTGGACGAAGCGGTCAAGTACGCAAAGAAAAGAGAACAATTCGGACAGACTATTTCCAAATTCCAGGGCCTTCGGTGGATGATTGCTGACATGGCAACGGAAATAGAAGCAGGAAAGCAGCTTATGTTTTCGGCAGCATCCATGAAAGACAGGGGTGAAAATTATTCAGCTCAGGCTTCTATGGCTAAGCTGTTTGCTTCAGAAATGGTAAACAGGGTAACGTCACAGGCGATTCAGATTCATGGGGGGTATGGATTTACCACAGACTATCCTGTGGAACGTTTTTACAGGGATGCCAGAGTTTTTACGATATATGAGGGGACGTCTCAGATACAACGGGTGGTTATTTCGAACCATGTATTAAGAGATAAAAGACAAACGTAACTAGTGAATAGGAACGAGTGACGCGTAAATAGTTTACGAGTAAACAGTATTGGGGCGAGAAAATAAAGTGAGGCATGAGATTATTATCACTCGAAACCTGGAACCCCATGACCCTTGAACCCTGTTGTATTTACTTTTTAAATATTTTTGAAGCCAGTTCGATATCTTCAGGGCAAAATACAAAGAGGCAGTTTTCATCAGGAGAGGAAACCGATCCGTAAACGTAATTAATATTTATGCCTTCTTCTCCGAATTTGTTTGTGATTTCAGCAAGGGTGCCCGGTTTGTTTTCAAGCTTAATGGCAATAACAGGCATAATATCAAACATGTAATCATGTTGGGACAACAGGTCGATGGCATTATCCGTTTGATCCACCAGAAGGCGTATAAGGGCGAATTCAGCAGAATCTTTTCGCATGGAGTTATAGCTTGCGGCTGATGCAATACGTTTGAGCGATTTGCCTCTTGCCTGAAAAAGCTCCTGAACATAACTGGACGCGTCTTGGATCATCAACGCATCGATATTGATTCCGTTTTCTGAAAAAAGGGAGGACAGCTTGCCAAGTTCCCCAGGGGCATTATTCAAAAAAAGGGATATTTCTGTACGTACCATTTTTTGCTCCTGTATTGGTTTTAATATTTTATGCGGACGATAAAAAAACTAAAATATATCAACTCTCAATAAAAATAAATTGAAAATGCTGATAGAGATTTCACCTGTTAGGGATATTTACTATTATCACAAATAATGAATATTAACCAGAATGTATTTGCTAAAAACCAATTCGATAAAAATACACACTATATTTCCAGGAGATTTAAATGGCCGCTGTTACTGCAAATGGGATTCGAATAGAATATGAGGAGGCGGGTAAACAGTCTGATCCGGTTATCATGCTTATCAGGGGGCTTGGGACGCAACTGATCGATTGGCCGGTTGCCTTTATTCGCGGGCTTGCTGAAAAAGATTACAGGGTAATTTTCCATGACAACAGAGATGTTGGTCTTTCGGCCAAATTCAATGATGCAGGCATGCCGGATTTTGTCGATGCTATGGCTAGGGCGTCTGCTGGAAAGAAAACAGGTGTGGCCTATTCACTTGAAGATATGGCCCTTGATGTGATCGGACTTCAGGACGCCCTCGGGATTGAGTCAGCACATATTGTAGGTATATCAATGGGTGGGATGATTGCCCAAATCCTCGCAGGAAAACACAGTGAGCGTGTTCAAAGCCTTGTTTCAGTCATGTCTTCCAGCGGCAGGCCGGACCTGCCTGCTGCAGCGCCTGAAGTAATTAAGGCACTCACGGCTGTTCCAGATGATCCCAATGATCGGGAGAAGATAATTTCACTTGGGACGGAGACCCTGGGAATAATCGGAAGTCCCGGTTTTTCGGAAAGCGAAGAGGTTAGACGAAAAATATATACTGCTCGGTACGAACGATGTTATTCCCCGGCCGGTGTTGCGCGTCAGATGCTGGCTATCATGCGCGCAGGGAGCAGGGTTGATCTTTTAAAAACAATTTCAGTTTCCACTTTAGTCATTCACGGTTTGGATGATCCTCTGGTTCCAGTGGCGGCAGGTAAAGATACTGCGGCAAATATCCCGGGGGCTTCGCTAGAGATCATCGAAGGTATGGGCCATAATTTACCGGCAGCGCTTATTCCAAGGCTTGTAGATCTTATTGCGCGACATGTTAAAAGCGTTGATAAAAAAGAAACCTAATGGCTGAAAGTAGTTTAATAATTTCATGAAGGTACTAGACAGTTAATCATCACTTAATACAGGGAGTTGGGTGGGTGAAGGAAAAATAAGAATAACGCAATAACCGATATGGATATAAAAGTAGACTGTTATTCAGGTTACAGAGGTGAAAAAATAACCAGGCGAACCTGGTTGGGATCACGAAAAATTGAAGTTAAGGGAATTATAAAACAATGGATATCACCCGACCACCGTTATTTTAAAATCAAAGACGATGATGAGAATATATATATCATTTGCCATGATTTGGCTTCGTGGGAATGGAAATTACATTCATAAATGAATAGGAGGTAGAAATGTTTAAAAAGGATGCATGCGATCTATGTGGAGACTGTCTGGTAGAATGTCAATGGATGGACGTAGAAAGAGATCAGGCTGAGGAATGGATGAAACAAATGATCAATGGGGACAAAACACCGGTCGTTGACCGATGTATAACCTGTTACGCGTGTAATGAGATATGTCCGCAGGATGCAAATCCCTTTGATCTGATTGCTGAATTGCAGGAAAAATATCATCTGGTGCCCCAAGATACGATCAATACCTCTGAACAGCGATATCTTTTTTCCGGTGAATTAAAAGATGTTCCAAAGGCTGACAGAGTGATGTCCATATGTGTGTTTGGTAAAACTGATGGCCACTTGATACAAGGGGAGCTGTATGATTTACCCCGTGTTGGTGGGAAACCCTATTTTTGCTGGATTCTTTTCACGCATATGGGGGCACCGAGTATTCAGGAAAAACACGCTCAGGAGTTTGTGGATAGACTGGCGATGACAGGGGCAAAAGAGATTGTCTGTTTTCACGACGATTGCTATGCTATGCTTGCCAAAATTGCTCCGGAATACGGAATCACCGTACCGTTCAGGCCCGTTCATCTTTCCGAGTATCTGGTTGACTATCTAAAAGAAAATAAGGACAGGATCAAGCCTTTAAATATTGATGTGGCTTATAATCGGCCATGCGCATCAAGACATACACCGGAGAAGGAGCATTTTATTGACGAGCTGTTCGAGCTTGCCGGTGTGAACAGGGTTGAAAGAGCATATGACCGTGAAAAGGCATTGTGCTGCGCAGGTGTGAAATCTATGCTCGGGATGGGTGATGCCAAAGCAGACCAGGAAAAGAATATTCGTGATGCCAAGGACGCGGGGGGCAAAGCTATCGTCTGTCTCTGTCCTATGTGTATGCAATCGCTTTCGACCGTTGCAGAAGAGAATAAAATACCGCTTATCTTTCTTGGCGATATCGCCCGTATGGCTTTGGGGGAAATTGATCCGCCTGTATGATGGATTTTTATATGTGAACGGATAACCATCATAAAATTAAACAATAAAGACTGCTTGGGAATACTATGAGAATATCGACCAGGCTCATGTTTAATAAGCATGGCTGGCGTATAGACAGGACAATTCACAACTATATATATTTTCGTTTTTACTATCCATATGTAAAGACAGTTAATGTGTTGCTGCCGACGTTAAAGTATTTGAACTGGTTTAAACCGATAGTTCCCATTGGAAAGATGATCTTTAACAGGTATCACAGCAAAGTGATTTCTGCAGAGGATACGAAAAAAATCTTTTCTCTTAATGAGGATATCAGCAACATTTCTGAAAATAATAAGAAAATTATACCATTCAAGTATGCGACGAAAATAATTTTTCAGGAACCGAAATATATTGCAATTATGGACTGTCCCTGCAAGAAGGCAAGTAATACATGCACGCCCGTTCAGTCTTGTATTGCAGTTGGAAGACAAATTGCGTCATTTTGGCTTGATCATTGTAAAAAATACAATGCACGGAAAATTACTCAAGCAGAAGCTGTTGATATCATAAAAGGATTTAGGAAAACGGGTCATATCACGCAGGCATTTTTCAAGGTAGCCACAGGAGGATCTACAGGCGTTATCTGTAACTGCTGTCCTGATTGCTGTGTCAGCCTGCGGGCAACGAAGTTAGCCCTTAAAATAGACAGCAGCCTTTCAATGAACGCAGCTTCCGGCTACTCGGTTTTGCATGATAAAGAAAAGTGCAGGGAATGCGCTCAATGTGAAACCGTATGTAATTTCGGTTCCATTCAATTTTTAAAAGATACGGATTCGCTAAATGGTAAGCGTGTTTATAATAAAAATACCTGCATGGGATGTGAACTCTGTGTTGAGGAATGCCCTGAAGGAGCACTTTCCATTTATACAGATTTTGGCAAGCCGCTGCCGCTTGATCTTGATATGGTGAAAGATATGAGTGTTGTAACGAAGTAAAATAAGAACAATCACAATACTTCGAAACAATATGGTGTAAAAAATACAATTAAAAGAGAGGTATGATTATGTCTAAAAATGATGAATTTGCTTAGCTAGACGCAACAGCTCAGGCGAAGCTGGTTAAGAAGAAAGAGGTAAAATCAATAGAACTTGTGGAAGCCGCTATCGCGCGTGTCGAAAAACTAAATCCATTATTGAATGCAGTAGTAACACCCATGTATGATATCGCAAGGGAAAAAGCACAAGGAAAATTGCCTGAAGGACCTTTC
>JAFDFT010000248.1 GCA_019309685.1 Deltaproteobacteria bacterium | reverse complement strand
CTATTTTTTTGTCCGGCGGCCCTATGCTGCCAGGCAGAATTGAGGGTAAGGAACTTGGTCTGGATAAAATCTTTGAAGCGGTCGGACGATTTAAGGGCGGAGGAATGACCGAAGAAGAACTTCGAGGATTTGAATGCAATATTTGTCCTGGAGCTGGCTCATGCGCCGGCATGTTTACGGCCAACACAATGTGTAACTTAAGCGAGGCATTGGGGATGGCGTTGCCGTTGAATGGCAGTATCCCAGCCGTTTACTCGGAAAGGGTTTGGCTTGCCAAGGAGACAGGCGGGTGTGCGGTGCAATTAGTAGAAAAAAATATTAAACCTCGGGACATTATGACCAAAGATGCGTTTTATAATGCTATTGCTGTTGACATGGCTTTGGGCGGGTCCACCAATTCGGCGCTTCATATTCCAGCCATTGCTTATTATGCGGATATTGATATAAAGCTTGAAGATTTTGATCAACTGGCGGGGAAAGTGCCTCACATGACATCTATTGCACCTGCAGGGCCTCATCACGTTATAGACTTGTATTATGCGGGAGGTGTACCAGCAATCATGGCGGAGTTGCGAAAAAAGAAGCTTGTGAATACTAAACCGATGACTGTTTCCGGAAAGCCGCTTGGTAAAATGCTGGACGATATCAAGGCTGAGATAAAGGACACATCCGTCATTCGGTCCATTGATAATCCTGTTCATCAAGCCGGGAGTTTAGCTGTTTTGACGGGGAATATCGCGCCTGGCGGCGCGATTGTTAAACAGGCAGCAGTGGCAGAGGAGATGCTTACACATTCGGGCCCTGCAAGGATTTTTAATTCTGAAGAAGAGGCATTTCAAGCAATTATAAATCGAGATATTAAGGAAGGCGATGTTTTGGTGATCCGGTATGAAGGGCCAAAAGGAGGGCCGGGAATGCGGGAAATGTTATCTCCCACTTCTGCGCTGGCAGGGATGGGGATGGACAAATCTGTGGCTCTCATTACTGACGGACGGTTTTCCGGTGCTACCAGAGGCTCTGCTATTGGGCATGTATCACCTGAGGCCGCGGCAAAAGGACCTATTGCCATTATTGAAGAAGGTGATATTATTGACATCGATATTCCAGGTAAGACATTAAACCTAAAAATTACAGAACAGGAAATTCAAGAGCGAATTTCAAAACTGCCTGAATTTGAACCAAAAATCAAGTCAGGCTACCTGGCAAGATATGCGTCTATGGTTTCCAGTGCGGATAGGGGGGCTGTTTTCCATAAGTGAATATGATAATGCCTGTTTTCTCTAGGCTATATCGACACAAATCGTTTTAAGATTTAAGTTTTAGGTTTTAGGTGTTTCTTTTTGGAAATTTCATTCTACTGAAGGGTTATTAAAAGCAAAAGCATTCACTTGGACCCTTGACCCCTGGAATCCTAGAACCCTCTTCTTAAGCTAAATTGTAGAAGAACTAAAAATATTAACCTCTTATGATAAAAAAATATAGAGAGATTAAATTATGAAAATAACCGGTGCTCAAATTCTGATGAAAGTTCTCCAGGAAGAAAATATCGACATAATATTTGGTTATCCTGGCGGTGTGCTCATTGATATTCATGAAGAACTCGCGAAAACGGATATTACCCATGTGCTTGTCCGTCATGAGCAGGGTGCAGTTCATGCCGCTGATGGATACGCGAGAGCCAGCGGTAAAGTAGGAACGTGTCTTGTCACATCCGGTCCAGGCGCGACAAATACCGTTACAGGAATCGCCTCAGCATTTATGGATTCCATACCTGTTGTTGTGTTTACCGGCCAGGTTCCATCTCATTTGATTGGCAACGATGCGTTTCAGGAAGTAGATATCGTTGGAATCACACGGCCATGCACCAAACATAATTATCTCGTTCAAAGCACCGACGACCTCGCCAAAGTTGTTAAAGAAGCCTATTATCTTGCAAGATCAGGACGTCCCGGGCCAGTTTTAGTTGATATTCCCAAAGATGTTGTTATTAATAAGGCTACTTACAGCCCGCCGAAAGATGTTAAACTAAAATCCTACAATCCTACCTATACGCCGAATAAAAAGCAGTTGTTAAAAGCAGTAAAACTTATTGCTGAAGCGAAAAAACCGCTTATATTTGCCGGGGGGGGGATCATTCTTTCAAAAGCTTCAGAAGAACTTGCAAAATTTGCAAGGAGCATCCAGAGCCCCGTTACAGCTTCTTTGATGGGGCTTGGCGCGTTTCCGGCGTCTGATCCGCTTTGGCTGGGCATGATTGGCATGCATGGTACATACCGCGCGAATATGTGTACAGGGGAATGCGACCTGATGATTAGTATCGGGGTACGGTTTGATGACCGTGTTACAGGAAAAACGGATTCGTTCGCATCTCAGGCTAAAATTGTTCATATTGATATTGACCCAACATCCATCCGAAAGAACGTGCCTGTTACCATCCCGATTGTGGGTGACTGTAAGGTCACGTTGAAGCAATTAAACCACCTGCTCAAAGATGAAGATTTAAAAGGTGTGAAAGAAAAGAGAAAAAAATGGTTTGACCAGATTCAGAGATGGAAAGATACCAATCCCCTGGCATATGAACAAAAGGAAATTACAAAGCCTCAATATGTTATTGAAAAGCTGTATGAAGTGACAAAAGGGAAGGCCATTGTCACGACAGAAGTGGGTCAGAATCAAATGTGGGCGGCTCAGTATTATCATTTCGACAAACCGGGCCACTTTATCACATCCGGAGGCCTTGGCTGCATGGGCTTTGGACTTCCTGCAGCTATCGGCGCTCAAATGGCTTGCCCGGATAAAATGGTTGTGGATATTGCCGGAGATGGAAGTATCCAGATGAATATACAGGAAATGGCAACGGCTGTCCAAAATAGATTGCCTGTAAAAGTAGTTATCCTTAATAACAGTTATTTGGGAATGGTAAGACAATGGCAGGAATTGTTTTATGAAAAACGATACAATTTTACCCTTATGGATTACGCGCCTGACTTTGTGAAATTGGCGGAAGCGTATGGGGCGGTTGGGCTAAGGGCTGAAAAACCGGAGGATGTTGAAAAAGTTTTAAAAGAGGGTTTTAAAATTCCTCAGCCTGTGATCATGGATTTTATGGTTGAAAAGGAAGAATGTGTTTATCCCATGGTTCCTGCGGGAGCACCTATAACCGAAATGCTATTATCGTAACCGATTTAGACACAAAAACGGAACTATAAAGAAAACAATGACAGCCCGATGTTTAAATACCGACTTTGTTTCCTTTTCACGTGAGAGTCATTTGGGATAAAGTAAAAACCTCAGGCCGCAATAAAATCTATGATCCACATAAATCTGTTTTTAAAGTATTTTTTAAAGCCAAGTTGTTTTCAGGCTCTCACCCTGTTATTCAATTTCCTTTCAAAGGATTTAATTAACTATTAGAAAGATTAATTCATTTAAAGTAGATATGGAGTGCTTAAATAATAGAAAAAGTACTGAAGTTTTTTTGTCATTAGTTGCCGCTTTGTTTATGGTTTTATCATATTCGACGCTTTTTTTAGATAAAGGGATGGTTGTTAATTTGGGAAAAGAGGACGGTTTTTTTGAATGTTTGGATTTTATTTTCTGTTTAATCTCAGCCTTAATTTTTCTGGCTATTTTTTTTAATATAAAGATAACACAAAAAAGAAACAACTATTTTTATTTAATCCTGGGGTTTTTGTTTTTGTTTGGAGCAGCCGAGGAGATTAGTTGGGGTCAAAGGATATTTGGGTGGCCTACACCTGAGTTTTTAAAACATAACAATATACAAGGTGAAATTACATTTCACAACCTCGCGATTCTACGGCGCACTGCCAACAAACTATTTCTTCTGTTTTCATTTTTTTATTGTTTGTTGATTCCTGTTCTGGATGGTCTTTCCAATTCGGTCCATAAACAAGCTGTAAAATTTGATATGCCAATTGCGGCGACCTGCATTGGACTTTTTTTCCCAATTAATTATGGGCTATCCAAAATTTTTGAATTTTATGAAACGGGGCCCTTCAGTGGTCTCCATTTCCCTATAGTGGAAATTAAGGAATGTAATTTATTGTTTTTATGGCTTTTAATGAGCCTCTATTTTTTAAAGAAAAGATTAATAACCTCATAATGTCAGCTACGAAAGAAAGGTTTTGAACTTGAACCTTTATCAAAATGGCGTACGTTAACTAATTTTATAAGTATTGCTCCCCTAAATTAATTCTTTACTTACATGCTTTGATTTAACGAACCTGCCAAAAGTTTTTAAAATAGAGGTATGAGTATTTTTTAGTAATTGATATTTTGCTCATTTATTCCATGAAAAAAGGGATGCACCGATTATGAGAAATATCAAGGTCATACTGGAAAGAATTATCAATTCTTGACTAATGTTTATAAATCCTGCACCATCATTCATTACTTTGCGAGCGGCCTTAAGCATATGAGTAAGGGGGAAGGCCAGCGAAAACATTTTGACCCATTTGGGAGATCCTTCGAGAGAAAACCAAACTTCAGACAAAAACATCATGGGCCATGTTATGAAATTAACCACACCGCTTGTAAATTCTTCGCTCGTTCCACGTGAAGCCAGGAGCAGACCCAGAGCACAGAGGCTTAGCCCACTTTAAATGAAAAGACAAGGTCACATCCGATCCATACAATTACGAGCGAAAACATTAAAACATATATCCGAGAAAGCAATTGAGCACTCAGGTATTCAAATGCGGTGAGAGGAGTTACTTTAAGACGTTTTAACACACCATTTTTCCGGTAACGGACTATAATGAAACCGACTCCCCAAAGCGCGCTAAACATCATATTCATTGCAAGAATACCAGGAAATAGCCAGTCAATATAACGAATTTCACTTCCCTGAATATTCTTTTTATTCGTATTCTCCTTCTTTGATTGGGGCATAAAGCTGGAATTATAGATTTTTTCGACAATGTATCCCTTTGGTGATGAGTCACTTACCCAATACTCGTTTGTGGGAGATCCATTTTTTATTAAAAAATCGATTTTATGATGTTTCAACTTTTCCAGACCCTGTTCAGCTGTTTGGAAAGCAATAAATTTCATATATCGTGTTTTTTGAAATAGGGCAGGTATATCCGTTTCCTCAATATTAAAAGTACCTGGTTCGCACGGAAACACTCCTATTTTATATTCAGTGTACTCTCTTCCACCGAAAATTATCGCAAAGCCGCCAATAATAAGGAAAGGGAATAAAAAATTCCAGCCGAAAGCCGATCGATCTCTGAAAAACTCTCGATTTCTCGTTTTAAATATTGTCCAAAGTCTTTTGAAATTCATTTCATTCCCGTAACTGTTTACCAGTTAAATTCAAAAATACATCTTCGAGGTTTGGTGATCGAACCGTCATATCCGTTAAATCAATATCGAGAAACAGCAGCTGATCTAAACATTCATTAATACTATTTGTCTGAATTTCGATTCTGCCCTGGATTTCCCGATATTTCATTGAAAGATTGTTTAAGGAAAGGCTAAAGCTCTTTTTAGGAATTACGACCGTTATTCCGCCGCAATATTCTTTAATAAGTTCCTCCGAAGTGCCTTGAGCGATGATTACGCCATTGTCCATAATTGCGATTTCATCACAGAGATATTGCGCTTCTTCCATATAATGTGTTGTTAAAATGATTGTTTTGCCTTTTGATTTAATCTGTTGGACAATGTTCCATAAGTTTCGCCTGGCCTGAGGATCGAGACCCGTTGATGGCTCATCAAGAAACAAGAATTCAGGTTGATTTGCCAGGGCAAGCGCCATTAGAAATCTTTGTCTCTGACCTCCAGACAACTTATCATTTCCCTGGTCTAAAAATTCCTCGAGATTGAACAAGTCTGTCAGTTCTTGCAGGGATGTTGTTTTTTGATAAAAACTCTGAAATGTTTCAATCGTTTCACGTACCGTTAAGAATGACAAAAGACTGGTTTCCTGAAACTGGATGCCTATTTCATCCTTGAAGGAGGCTGATCTGGGCTTGCCTTTGTATTCAATCGTACCGGAAGTAGCAGAAATAACATCTTCAATGACTTCTATGGTCGTTGTTTTTCCCGCACCGTTCGGCCCAAGAAGTGCAAAGCACGCACCCTGTTCAACCGTAAAGCTGACATCATTGACCGCGGTGATAGTCGCATATTTTTTTACAAGATTTTTTACTTCTAGTATCGCTGGCATAAGACAAAAATTTGATCGAATATTTAAGATTCAAAAATAAACAGATGAACTTATCAAATGTAAGAAAATAACTGATGAGTGTCAAGGAAGAAAGATTTTAAGAAAAGTATCGGGCAGTGTTAATGTCTAGCTAAAACTTGATTTGACAATTTTGGATTCATGCTTTAATTTCCAGTACTATAAGATTTAAAGTATTCATTCGTCTACTTTCCACATGTGAAGAAAGTTTGACCTGTTGAAAATACCATTTACGTTTATAGGGCATTAGCAATGACACCGATCATATCAATTGTAGGAAAATCAGGATCTGGGAAAACAACACTTATTGAAAAAATTATCCGTGAGTTGAAACAGAGAGGGTACAGGGTAGGCACGATAAAACATATCTTTCACAAATTTGAAATCGATAAGAAAGGTAAGGATAGCTGGCGGCACATGGAAGCCGGAGCGGATACCGTTGTTGTTGCTTCTCGTGATAAAATTGCAATGTTTAAGGCAGATAGTTGCGAGGATTTAGACAGGTTGAAAATATATTTTCAAGATATGGATATTGTTTTAACTGAAGGATTTAAAGAGGATAAAAAACCAAAAATTGAAGTATTTCGATCTTCAGTCCATAAAGAGCCGCTTTGTCTGGGCGACGGAAGCTTGAAAGCTATAGTCACAGATACGAAGATTGATATCGATTTACCTGTATTTGGCTTAGAAGATATCAAAGAATTGGCAGATTTTATAACGGAAACGTTTCTGCCGGGCGGGTAATCCCACGATAACATGCTGATCTAAATAAAGTTATCTCAAAACCTACACATTACACATTTCATATAAAAGCTGGATATTGATTTTTCAGCCTCATCCTTTAGTATTGAAAAGATCTATCGATTGCATTGAAATAAATAAATGAGTACTTAAGTTAAAATAAAATGGAAAAACAGACCTTTACAGTCCAAAATATTACATGTGGGCATTGTGTAATGACAATAAAGAATGAATTATCTGAACTGGATGGTGTTAAAAATGTTGAAGGAGACCCTTCAGAGAAAAGCATCACTGTTGAATGGGATTCTCCTATAAACGAGGAGAAAATCAGAGAGACATTAAATGAAATCAACTATCCAGCAGAATAGATATAAGGATATAATTCGCATACACCTTAAATGAATTGTTACAAGATTTGATTCGCGGTCTTTTTAAAAGGTGAAAACAATGGCTGATCAAAAAGTGACACTGCCGATAACGGGTATGACATGTGCTAACTGCGCTATCAATATTGAACGTGGCGTAAAAAAGCTCGAAGGTGTGAAGATCGCAAACGCTAACTTCGCAGCAGAACAAGCAGCCGTTTCTTTTGATCCAAAGCTTGTCGATGTCAGGGATATTGTAGAAAAGATTAAAAGTTCGGGATATGGCGTTGTAAGTGCTAAAGTGGAGCTACCCATCACAGGAATGACGTGTGTTAACTGCGCAGCAAATATTGAAAGAGCCTTAAATAAAAAGACGTCAGGAGTTGTTAGTGCTTCTGTCAATTTTGCTTCAGAAAGAGCGACAATTGAATATATTCCTGAAATTTCAACGGTGGATGATATTATTCAAGCAATTGAAAAAGCAGGGTATGGCGCAATTCTCCCCGAAGATGCATCGGATGAAAAGGATGCTGAGCAGGCTGCCCGTGAAGCGGAAATAAAAAATCAGTTTCAAAAATTTATGGTTGGAATCATCTTTGCCTTACCTCTATTTATATTGAGTATGGCACGCGATTTCAGTCTGATTGGGATGTGGAGCCACTCACCCTGGGTGAACTGGCTTTTTTTATTTCTTGCAACGCCCGTTCAGTTTTACACGGGTTGGGATTATTATGTTGGGGGAGCCAAAAGTCTTAGAAACAAAAGTGCCAATATGGATGTTCTGGTAGCCATGGGGTCTTCGGTAGCATATTTTTACTCCATAGCGGTTCTTATTTCCCCTCTGGTTGGGGATCATGTTTATTTTGAAACATCCGCTGTCATTATCACATTAATAAAGCTCGGCAAGTTGCTTGAAGCTCGAACAAAGGGAAAAACAGGCGGCGCCATCCGTAAACTTATGGGGTTAAGCCCAAAAACAGCTACTATTTTGGAAGAGAATTCGGAAAGAGAGATTCCGCTGACAATGGTGAAGGTGGATGATATTTTAGTGGTTCGGCCGGGAGAAAGGATTCCTGTGGATGGAACGATAATAGAGGGAAATTCAGCAGTGGATGAATCCATGTTAACCGGAGAACCAATACCGGTTGACAAAAAGACAGGTGATACAGTTGTTGGCGGAACCATAAATGGTGAAGGACTTTTGAAATTTAAAGCGACCCGGGTTGGCAAGGAAACTGCGCTGGCTCAGATCATTCGACTGGTTCAGGAGGCACAGGGAAGCAAAGCCCCTATCCAGGCGCTCGCGGACCGGGTCGCGGCGGTTTTTGTTCCATCAGTTATCGGTATAGCATTCGTAACCTTTTTTATATGGTTGGGGATAACGGGTGAATTCGTTCCATCCATGATACGGCTGGTGGCGGTTCTTGTAATCGCGTGCCCATGCGCCCTGGGTCTTGCCACACCGACTGCGATT
>JAFDFT010000639.1 GCA_019309685.1 Deltaproteobacteria bacterium | reverse complement strand
CGGAAACTGACTCCTTATCCCATTCATTGGCATCCCAGGCACCCTCTGCGTTGTTTTTTAAATTGTTATGAGTAAGCATGACACCTTTGGGCTTACCCGTTGTCCCGGATGTGTTTATCATAAGCGCCAGATCATCATCAGCCATCTCCGCGATCGTTTCATCGGCGGTACTTCTTTCCACAAGACTTTCAAACCCAACCTTGTCTCCCTGATCTCTTCCGCCAAGGACAATGACATTCTTGACATGATCGATTCCTTTCCTGGCATTATCGATCTTTTCAATCAGGTCCTGACTGGTAATCACAGCCTTGGCATCTGAATGCTCAAGGATATAATGGGTTTCATCCTCACCTAAAAGAAACATGATAGGCACAATAACCGCTCCAATTCGCCAGATAGCACCAAAGCAGGCAAAAACTTCAGGCGAATTCGGTAAAGAAACAACAACATGATCACCGGCGAATTCGGTAAAGAAACAACAACATGATCACCGCGGCTAATACCGAGAGACTTTAACCCGCCGGCAAGCTTAAGACTCATCTCTCTGATCTGCACATTGGTATACTCATTTTCTTTAAAAATAAGAGACACCCTTTCACCCATTTTTTCTATTTGTTCATCTCCAAGACTAACCAGATTCATAATGACCTCCTTTCATAAAACTTTCGGTTTTTGTTTCAACGCAATAAGTTGTTTGATACAATCAAAGCAAAGGTAAAAATAGATAATAAAGCTATCATATTTAATTTTTAACAGCAATAAAGAGTGGTATTTAATGATATCCAGCATCATTTTCCTTTTTTCATTTTCATCTCTTTTCTAATGCGACTGGATCGCTATCAAGCAACATATTGCGATTCTTTATTATTTGACATAACACTCCATACAGACTATATATTTTTAAACTTAATACCTAAATTTTGCACGAATTGGAGACTTTCACATGTCCCGCAAGCGGGATTTCGCTTTCGTTCAACAAGGCGACACATCTAAGGGTGAAGCCATCCCGCCGTGGCGGGATTGCGAACCCTTAGTAACGCCGCTTATGGAAGTCTCCGGTTCGCCCATCGGGTGAAAATTGATGAGAAAATAACCCAATGTTCCTTTTACCATATGAATATAATGTTTCAATTTTAAAATATTACTGGAACTATTATTATAACTCATCGAAAAAGATTCTCATCAATTTTCATGCAAGATTAAGGTAATAAATATCAGGAGACGATATGAAAGAAATTCTCTCATGCAGCTTAATGGAACTGGTCAAGAAAATTCAAAGCCGTGAGTTGTCTCCCGTTGAACTTATGACAGCCACACTTTCCAGAATTGATGAAACCCATGATGATTTAAATGCTGTTGTGGCCATGGTGGATAGAGATTTTCTTATGACTCAAGCAGCTGAATCTGAAAAGCGGGTGATGAATAACGAAGCTAAACCCCTTGAAGGAATTCCTCTTGGCGTTAAAGATTTAGAAGACGTAAAAGGGCTCGTAACATCAATGGGATCCGTTCCTTTTCGTGACAACATAGCGGAAAATGATTCCACCCAAGTGGAACGGCTCAAAGCAGCCGGGGCGATTGTTGTGGGCAAAACAAACGCACCCGAATTCGGCTATACAGCGATAACAAAAAATCTTGTATACGGAGCAACCCGCTCCCCATGGAATCTTGAACGCACACCCGGAGGATCCAGCGGCGGTTCAGCCGCTGCGCTGGCCGGTGGTGTTCTTCCACTAGTCACATCGAGTGACGGCGGTGGGTCAGTGCGTATCCCGGCGAGCTTTGTCGGCGCGTTCGGTATGACAACCAAAACTGTAGAAGACGCTGCATTATTCCTTGACCAGGTTGCCGGCCCCTCCCCGTATGATCCAAACAGTCTTCCTTCTTCAAACATATCATATTCGGAAACAGTAAAGGAACCGCTCCCGCGGAAGCTCAAAATTGGCTTTTCACCTGACCTCGGCTATGCGGTTGTGCAATCTGATGTTGCCGCCTCTGTGGAAGAAGGCGTGAAAGTGTTTGAAAAAATCGGACACAAAGTTGAATCTTTAAAAAGTGGCCCTCCCATGCTTGGTAGTGAATGGGCCATTTTTGGGGGATTTGAGTTATCCGCAAAACTGAATCACCTTTTTGCAAAGCATGAAAAAGATTTTGGCCGGGCGTTTCTTTCAGGGATTAAAGGTATTGGACACCTTACCCCTGAATGGTGGAAGGAACTAATGACCAAACGGGCAAGTCTCAACGACTGGTGCGCTGAAGTGTTTGACCGTTTCGACCTGCTTGTTACACCAACTGTTCCTTTCGACCCGCCTCTCGCAAAAGGTCCCTTCCCGGAAGAGACAGAAGGCCGAAAGCAGGTCCCTGTCGGAGTGGCTGCCCTTACCATTCCTTTTAATCTTTCCTGGCATCCGGCCGCAACCGTTCGGGCGGGCATGTCAAAAGCGGGCTTGCCTGTGGGCTTACAAATCGTAGGGCCGAGGCATCGTGAAGACCTTATATTGCAAGCTGCTTATGCCTATGAAACTGAACATCCGTGGCATCCTGATTGGCCCACTACCTGGTAATAGAATGATAGATTAAGCGAATTGAAAAAGTAGAATGGATGATGAAAAATACAAAATATCTCTTTTTTATAATTCTGCTGGTCATAATTTTTGCGGGAGCAAGGTGCATGCGATT
>JAFDFT010000247.1 GCA_019309685.1 Deltaproteobacteria bacterium | reverse complement strand
TACTATGTTTTTCCCAATTTCGTGAATATCCCCCTCAACAGTCGCCAGAATTACTTTCCCTTTCTTTCCTCTCTCAGTTACCTCAAATTTACCTTCAAGAGATTCCATAGCCTCAGCCATTAGATCGCCGGCCATAACCAATTCACCCAGGAAATACTCACCCTTCTCGAATAATTCTCCAACCATCGTCATCCCCGGACTTAATCCCTCTTCAATAATTTCTACTGCAGAGGCGCCATTTTCCAGACACTCTTTAACCTTTTCAAGGCAGGTGTCAAAATTAATATCAACAACCGCTTTGCGTATGGCCATCATTGCTTCTTTCATGTTATCCTCCGGTCATAATTTTCTGTTGCCATTTTCGTCACAAATCAATGATACAATGAGAGTCACGTCTTTATTCTTCACCTGTTTTATTTCAGCCTGAAATATTTTTCAATTACTTTTCCTGGCGAATTCACCCTTAAACGGTCAAAAACATAAATACGATTCCACATTTCATCACAAGTGAGTCAGGCTTTGACTTGACTCCTTTAATTATCCAGCTTCAATCCGTGAATCGGTATTTGATTCTACTCCATAACAAGTGCTTTTTCTCTCAGCTCCCGTTTGAGGATTTTTCCCACCGGGTTTTTCGGCAATGCATCGACCATATGGATTTTTGAAGGAATTTTGAACGATGACGTTTCCTTCTTCATGAAATCAACAATCTCCTGACCGGAAAGCGTCGCGCCGGGACTGGCAACTATAAAAGCGACAATACTCTCACCATAGGTTGGATCCGGTGTCCCCACGATAGCGGCTTCCGCCACTCCGGGGAATCGATAGATAATGTCTTCCAGTTCTGCGGGATAGATATTCTCTCCGCCTCGAATAATCATATCTTTCACCCGATCCACCACAAACAGATCCCCCTCTTCATCCAGGTATCCGATATCGCCGGTATGCAGCCATCCGCTTCTCATTGCTTCGGCCGTCTTCTCAGCCAGATTATAATATCCCTTCATGATCGTTGGGCCTCGCATCACAATTTCTCCGCTTTTTCCGGGCGGAAGCGGTTGATCATTGCTGTCAAATATATTTAATTCCACATTAAAATAAGCCTTTCCCGCTGAACCGGGTTTATATGGATCTGATTGGCGATTGGCTGATCCCAGGCCGGAGGCCTCTGTCAACCCGTAGATCTCCCTGACACGGCATCCGTAGCGCTCCGAAAATGTACGGGCCACCTCTTCAGACAATGAAGATGCGCCGCAGATGACTTCTTTCAAAGAAGAGAGGTCATACTTGTCGGCATTGGGATGATTCAAAAGCAGTGATAACATGGTGGGAACAGCCGGTATCACATTGCATTTGTATTCCTGTATCAGGGCCATAAACTGCTCGGGCTCGAACCAGCCCATCTGCACCCCGTAGGAACCCGCATCCGCTATTTTTTTAGTTGACAGGTAACCGCCAAGCATTACCCCAACCCCGAAAATATGGGCCATGGGCATGGCACTCATACTGATGTAGGCACCTTCCCAATCATCCAGTTCGCTGGCATCCACGCTCGCCTGCCCCTGGGCATACAGATTGTCGTGGGTCAGCATCACACCTTTCGGTTTACCCGTCGTTCCCGATGTGTACATCATGATAGCCACATCGTCCCCGGCAATCTCCGGCAGGCTCTGGGTCATATCCGCCGCTAAAAGGGTTTCCAGTGTAAATTCCCGGGGTGAGGCGTCCGGACGGTCTTCTCCCTCTAAAACGATGATCCATTTAATGTGGTCGAGCCCCTGGACAGCTTCTCTGATCTTATCCACGCTCAAGGGATCGGTGACAATCCCTTCGGCCTTGGAATCCATCAGTATATACCGCACCTCGGGCGCGGTCAGAAGAAACATCACCGGGATGGCGGTTGCCCCGGTCCGGAAAATCCCTTCGAAAACAGGATAAATCATGGGATTGTTCATCATGCACAAGACGATGTTAGACTCTTTCTTCATCCCCAGGTTATTAAAAGCAGTATGCAGCCGTCTGGAATAGTCAAACAACTCAACATTCTTGTATTCCTTACCATCAAAAACCAGAGATTTACGTTCTCCCAGCCTCTCTAAAGCGCTTTCAGCCAATTGTGCTAAGTTCATAATTCCCTCCTTTGAATGGTTTGTATGAAACGATGTCACAACATATGTTCATTCTTTACGAATTCACTGACCCCTTATTTTCATTTCTGTCAATAAATATCTGATTTTTGTACGAGTTGAAGCCTTTCACCTGCAAGGCATCTAAGGGTGAAGCTATAGTGAATTACGAATCCTTAGCGACACCGCACATGGAAGGCTCCGGTTCGCCTATCGGGTACTGCTTCATGATCTAAAAATTTCTGGAATGATGATAACGCATTAAAAAAGATTCGCATTAATTTTCATACAAGATTCAGGAAATAATTTACTCAAATCCTGGAGGAGGCGTAAAACCACCAACCACGTCTTTCATCAATTTAGCGACATGGATCGGCGTGCGGTCCTCCAGATATGGACCAACGATCTGTACGCCAACGGGCAGTCCGCCCTTAGTCAATCCGACAGGGGCGACTCCCAGGTGCTGTGCATTCCGACGACTTCAATGCAGTCCTTTATGGTCATGGGAAGGCCGTGCAAAGGCCCCCAGTTTTCACCTTTCACAAGTACTTCGTCAGCCTGGCGAGCGCGCTCCCTCGCATTTTCAAAATTGGTATCCACAATGGCATTTAACCGGGGATTTAGCCGTTCATATCTTTCAATATAAATTTCCAGCAATTCGGCAGAACCAATCTGTTTCTCCCGAATCGCCCGAGTCAATTCTGTGGCTGATTGAAATGGCAAATTGTTCATCGTTTTACTCCTTATATCTTTCAAATTGTCAGGTCTTATCTTTTATGTATGCTGAAGAGCCACGTTGATCAATAATGATACCAGGAACCCGGGATCTAGCCTTGAATATTTAATTACGGTTTTTCACATTTAAAGGTTTGACCTCATTTGCTATTGGTGTCGTCGAGGTAAGCATTTACTCTGGCGACCAGGGTTTTTGCCATGACTTCGCTGTATTGTCGGGAAGTTTCAGTTTCAAAACGGGTGTGCAGCCAGCCGCAGGAGGTCATGATGCGCAGTAGCAGGAAGAAGTCAAAGGCTTCCAATTGTTCATCTGAAAGATCCCGCCAGCTGCGATAGCCCTCTAAAAATACTGTCAGGATGGAATTAAAATCAGGCAGATAGGTATAAGAATAGAGGCTGGTAACAATATCAAACATGTGCCAACCATAGCCGCAATCATCAAAATCAATGACGCGAACGATCTCACCGTCTTTAAGCAGATTTTGAGGTAGAAAATCGCAGTGGATCAATCCATAACGGTCCTCACTCTGTCCGAACTCCTGTAGCTGCTGTTTGGCAACCCTTCGGGTTTGATGGAGCTTTTCACGCTGTTCATCGTCAAAATGCTCCATCTCCCAAAATCGTCCCCATACGGGTTGATCCCCTAACAGACCTTCTATATCCCAGGCATGACGCGTGAAACCCTTGGGCAGCATCCATTCTACAGCCTGATTGTGCATCCTGGCCATCAGTTCGCCGATACTGCGATGCATCGTCAATTCATCTCCTCTTTCTGTAAGGTCGCTGATGGGCACTCCATCGATCCATTTGAAAAGATCCACCTGGCGCACTTCAGGTACATCGTCCACCTTTACGGTGATGAAAGACTCACCCTGTATGGTTTTGATGATTTCAGGTGTCTCAATTCCGCTACGTGATAGTGCCTCCATCCATTTCAATTCTGAACGCAGTGCCGCATCTGAGTGATATCCCCAGCGATGCACGCGCAACACATACTTTCCATTGGGGGTTTCAACTTTATAAACTGCATTCTCCCGATGTGAAATCAGTTCCAGTTCTGCATTTTGACCGATATCCCAGGCTTCCAGGGCTTTGGCAGCGAGTTTTCCCAAGCGATTGGATTGCTGCTTTGGTGTTAGCTGGTAAAAGTTGGTCATTCAGTATTGTTCCTGGAAAGGTTTGAAAAATGCTTATTGTGTGTTTCTTGCGGATATATCTGGTGACACGTAAGATGTACATGCCCCTGATTTTTTCAGGTAGAAGTCATTCACTAATTCACCTCTGTCAGCAGTTTGTCCAGTTTTTCAATTAACAAATCAGCGTTTTCTTTGGAGAACACCAGCGGAGGGCGAATTTTAATTACATTGCCAAACCGACCCACAGAGCCAATCAATACTCCTTCGTTTTTCATATTTTCGGCAATGATACGCGTTTCTTTATAAGCAGGCTCTAAGGTTTTACGATCCTTGACCAGTTCAACGCCAAAAAACAGGCCGCGACCGCGAATATCGCCGATGAGTGGTTGTTTTTGAGCTAGCTTTTCAAGTTTATCCTGCAGATAGCTGCCGACTTCGTGCGCGTTTTGCTGCAACCCCTCCTCTTCAATTACGGTCAGGACAGCCTCGGCGACTGCAGCCGAAACCGGGTTGCCGCCAAAGGTATTAAAATAGAAGGCTTTTTGAAAAAAGGAATCAGCAAATTCTCGAGTTGTTACCACCCCTGCCGTTGGATGACCGCCTCCCATGGGTTTACCCAAAGTGACAATATCCGGCAGCACATCGTAATGTTCAAATCCCCACATGTGCTCACCCAGCCGTCCGAAACCGGGCTGGACTTCGTCGGCAATACACAAACCCCCTGCTGCCCGGACTTTTTCATAGACCTGTTTAAAATATTCAGAAGGAGCGTCCAGGGTTCCCTGGCT
>JAFDFT010000246.1 GCA_019309685.1 Deltaproteobacteria bacterium | reverse complement strand
CCATTCACGAAAAGGTTACCTGGAAGTTGTTTCCGGCGGAACACTCTTTCTTGACGAAATTGGAGAGATCAGTCCAAAAATGCAAATCGATCTCCTGCGCGTTCTGGAAGAAAAAAAAATCACCAGAGTCGGAAACAGCCAGCCCGTTGAAGTCGACTTTCGGCTTATCTCAGCCACCCGGCAGGATCTGGAGAAAAAGATCGCTGACGGCAGTTTCAGGGAAGATTTTTTCTATCGTATTAACGTGATCAAAACTGAAATACCTCCCTTAAGAGATAGAAAAGAGGATATTCCTTATTTAATTCAGCACTTTCTTGAAAAGTACAGTCAGGAAACTACCAAGCGGGTGGATCATGTATCTGTCCAAGCTATCAAGCTTCTGAAACAATATGATTGGCCTGGAAACGTCAGGGAGTTGGAAAATGCCATTGAAAGGGCTGTTGTTCTTTCCAAATCCCGTACACTTGAAATCAAAGACTTTTCTTTTCTCCAACCCCCCACGGTTCCTTTTTCAAGGACACGATCGCTTCTTGAGATGGAACAAGAACACATCCGTCAAATCCTGGAAGAATGCACCTGGAATGTTACAAAGGCTGCCGGTGTTCTGAACATTAACCGGGTTACGCTTCACAAAAAGATAAAACGGTATAATTTGAAAAGAAATCCTTGAACTGACCCGGAGAGTGCTCTGCCCTATGGACTCGAAAAAGCAAACCATCGGGATAATGCCATTTGGAGAAATACCTGAAATTGTCCCCAAGATTATAGCAGGCAATATTATTGCTTATTTAAACCTTTTGGCAGAGATTATCCCGCCTGCAGAGAATCCGGATTATGCTCTTAACGGCAAACGGCTTCAGTATGATGCGGGGACTATCCTTATGAACCTTGAATCCAGTTGTTTAAACAATTATGAAAAGGTGATCGGCGTTTTTGATGTAGATCTTTTCGTTCCCATCTTTTCCTATGTCTTTGGGGAAGCAAAACAGGGGGGAAAATACGCACTTGTGTCATTGTTCAGGTTAAAAAACAATCCGGACGGGTCCATCACTCCCTCGTCCATTTTTTATGAACGGGCGGCAAAAGTGGCCCTTCATGAATTGGGCCACCTTTATAATCTCTTCCATTGCGAGGATAAACGGTGCCTTATGCATTTTTCAGGAGGACTCGAAGATCTTGATGAAACACCTCTTTATTTTTGCAGGTATTGCACCGCCTTTTTCAAGGACGCACTTTTACGTTAAGAGACCTATTATGGGTTACGAGTCGCGTGTTACGAGTTATAATCCGATTTTTAAACCCTCGCAACCCGTAACCCGCCCTTAGAGCCTATACACTCTCTGTTCTCAGAAATGTGTTCACCAGCTTATCCCATCCGATTTCCGGAAAATTACTCAACACGTCACCGATAAGTTCACCACCTGTAGCTGCCAGGCGTTCATATTCAGGTCCCATGAGTCCCATAAGTTTTTGGCCCTCTTGATCCATCCATTTAAAACTCTCTTTTCCGAAATATAACCCCTTTAAATCTTTTTTGGGAGCATGAGGTTCTATCATAAAGAGCCACCCTTCGTGGTAAGGATCTTCATGGGTAATTTCAGGATGCTCCTCGACCTTACGATTTACGGCAAGAACCGTACCTGTCACCGGAGATAAGGCCGCAGCCTTATTTGAATCCCGCTCGACTGTCCATCCTACCTGATTCTGTTTCAGAACCCCTCCAAGCGGAGGAAGAATAACCGACCCAAACGCACCGAAAAGTTTTACTAAGAAGTCGTCAAATCCAACCCGTACCCGTCCTCCATGTTCGAAACGTGCCCAACTGTGGCCCATATGGTAATAATAGCCGTCAGCAATTTTATAACCCGACGCCAGTTTGTAGCCTGGAGTATCTGACAACTGAACAAGATCACCTTCATCAAGCATCTGGTCAAAGGAACAATGGTAGCATTCATAATTGAGTGTGCAGATTTTCGGAGCATCGATGCGGCCTGTTAAGGCGTGCCTGCATGGCCTGGATGAACCATGATATTTTTGTTTTAAGTATTCAACCCATGCCGGTGATTCATTT
Organism: Deltaproteobacteria bacterium; assembly: GCA_019309685.1. Classification (GTDB taxonomy): domain Bacteria; phylum Desulfobacterota; class Desulfobacteria; order Desulfobacterales; family JAABPS01; genus JAABPS01. The sequence goes on along the minus strand of JAFDFT010000246.1, from coordinate 2,715 downwards.
TCCGCCCCGGAACTCTTTTTTAAACCCATTGCTCGCCGCATCCCCTTATCAAAGGAACATATGTTGCAGTCATATGCACAATCGCAAATCCGGAAATTGACCACTCCTGCCTTCATCCAGATACATTCATTTTCCAGTACCTGAAATCCGACCACCCTCTTTTTTTTCATTATTTTTTCACTTTCTCCATTTATCTTCATTGCATACCTCCTTTCTTGACCTTAACGGACTCGAACCCGGAACAAGAGTATTAAACCATCAAAGATTGATGGAGAGCTACTTTATAGGTCAATATTTCTTTAAGCAGCCTTAAGTAGAACATCCCTTAAAACGCCTTTTTCTCTATTGATTTCTGCTCCTTCAAGATTATCCAGCCATTGGTCAAAGGCGCAATGACTGCATTCGTAATTCAGTATGCAGATCTTCGGGACGATTGTATTCCCGACAATGCTATGAAGGCATAGACGGGATGTGCCATGATAGTTTTTTTTTAGATATTTGATATAAGGTTTCATTTTACATACCTCCTTTCCTTTGTACTTTCTTAATTGGAAACCCTGTTTGTCTTGCCATATTGCATTGCAACGATGATACCAAAAGAGAATATTCGCACTAGTAAATTTTTATCCCTTTGATTTAATAGGATTTAAAAATTAAGGCTCCGTTGATTTTTCTTAACATGTTTCTGGTAAAAAAGTGAATATGATTAAATTGGCTACACTTTGTGAGAACAGAAGAAAAAGATTTGGCTGTAATCTATTAATATCAAGGAGTTAAGCCATTGATGCAATTAGTTACAGCATATGTAGTATTTTTTTACACCGATAGTGCTTGTTGTTACTGATCTATTGCAGCACAATCAGGTTGATGATCAAGTCGGTCAGAGGAAAGAAAATATAAAAATTTACCAAAAGGTACAATCCGCCACCTTCAGGCCACAACATGTGGCTGTAGTGTCTGAATTGCAATTAAGATAGGAAAAGGTTCTTCCCTGAACTTGACAGGTTATATGGGCAATACGAAACTGAAAACCTGGCGATTGTCCGCTGATGTCTGGAAGCAGGTAAGATTGCAGGCATGGACTTTAATGAAAAAAAGGAGTCGTTTAATCCAAACTACTTGAATAAATAATAACGGTTGTTGTCTTCGACGGGAGAGCCCTATTAGGAATGTTGAGACCATTTTTAGATCTCTGGAGGGACAATAAAGGGCCTCTCTCTAAACCCCTATGCTGGATAAGGAATGATTGGCACTCATGTAAACATATGGGATGCTGGATAGACGTAACGATTAGCTGGGATGTTCACTGAAAAGAGGGAAAATCGCCGAAAAAATTCTATCATTTACAAAAGGTGGAGCGCGCTTAAAAAATGCAGGACATTTTAACCTATTGATATTACAATTATTATAAATTTCTTGACATAAGGAGTATAGAATGTCCCGGAAATCACCCGCTAAGAATTTTCGATTATGCCATGAACCGTATTGAAAAACTTCTCGGTTTCGGTCGTGTGCCTGACGCTGCATAAAGAAAAACTACGTCGATTTTTCCATTAAGCGTCTATGTTCCAAACGCGATTTGAGTTTTGGAAATTTATTCATGTCGGTATGGGGCAAGAATAAAGCAGCAACATAATTATCCATATAGGAAGCTGTTTCGCACAACTCAAAATTGGTCATCTTTTTGGTCACTTCTACCACATCCATACGAATGTGGTTTGACAGAGCGCTCATTCTTGCACCCATCAGAGAACTGTTTCCAATGAACGTAACCCTATCCAGATCGATTTCAGGCAGCAGACCTATGGTCATAGCTTTTTCCAGATCAACATAGCTTCCAAATCCCCCTGCCAGGATAATGCGTTCAATCATTTTTATATCCATTCCAACTTCAGCCAGAAGTGTCTGGGCTCCGCTGTATATGGCCCCTTTGGCGCGAATGAGATTTTCAATGTCAATTTCTGTCAGAACAATATCTCTGTCGATCTGTGTATCTTCTTTCCAGGCAATCACATATTCCCATCCGCCATCGGTTTCACGGATGCGCAGTGTTTTCAGATCCCGGTTGAATTTTCCCTGATTGTCAATGATGCCCATTTCAAACATCGTCGCTACCATGATGATCAGCCCTGAACCGCATATACCCCTTGGTCTGATATTACCTATGGTGATATTCATCGGCTCAAGGGTTATGGGGTTTACGGAAAAATCTTCAATCGCCCCTTTTGCAGCACGCATTCCGAATTGTATACCCCCACCCTCAAATGCCGGGCAAGCAGAACAGGCGGCGCATGCAAGCCAGTCTTTGTTGCCGACTACGATTTCGGCATTCGTACCGATATCCATAAAAAGTGTTAATTTTTCACTTCGGTAAATACCTGAACCCATCACACCGGCAACAATATCGCCGCCCACATAACTTGAAATTTGCGGGTAGAAAAGGGCTTCAACGTGATCCCCAAGATCAAGCCCTAAGCTTACTGCCTTTATCGGCGGATAAAGGGTTACAGCCGGCACGTATGGGGCACGTCGAATGTACATGGGATTTACTTTTAAAAAAAGCTGACTCATAGTGGTATTCCCAGCCAGCGTAATAGTAGATACCTCGTCACGCTTAATTTTGGCCTGCTTAATGATTTTGCGAATGATTTTGTTAATTGTTTTCTTTACGACTTCGTGTAGCTTTTCCAGACCGCCGGGTTCTTCCGTATACAC
>JAFDFT010000245.1 GCA_019309685.1 Deltaproteobacteria bacterium | reverse complement strand
TACAAGACCCTGCCGGGTGAGACCAGAGATATCATTGAGGCCTACACAAGGGGGGTCAATGCTTATATAAAGACCGCGAATCCCCTTCCAAGGGAGTACTTCTTCCTGAAGACATCCCCTGAGCCATGGGAGCCCGAAGATTCTGTGGTCATTGGACTCATAATGTCCTACAGCCTGACAAGGTCTAAGAAAGTCGATCTTGTACTCTATCAAATAGGGAAAGCAGCCGGCTTGGACAAACTCGAAAAAATCATTCCTTCCTATCCTGATTTTGCACCCACGCTGACCATGGCGGAAACCGGACCGATGTTAAAGCCATCCTTTCAAACCGTTTCAAATCCGGTTTTTGATAAAGAGTTTTACAACAATCATTCCCCCGTTCTTCCATGGCTTAAGGAGTTGCCCGCAAGTAACTGGATGATATTTTCTGGAAAACGCACCACAACGGGTAAGGCAATTTTTGCCGGTAGCCCTGATCTTGAGCCGACCTTGCCGGCGCTTTTTTATATGATGCACATTCAAGGCGGTACCTTTGACGTGTCCGGAGGCAACCTTCCTGGGTTTCCGGGCATAGGGCCGCTGGGTTTTAATGGAGCTATTGCATGGAGTGCTGTCAATGGACGAGGAGATGAGCTCGACTATTTTATTGAAAAGATTAATCCTGACAATAGCAATCAATATTTAACTGAAAACGGTTACAGAAATTTTGACATCATAGAAGAAACACTGAAAGTGAAAACAAAGGACGGTATTCAGCAAGAAAAAATTGAAATTAAAATCTCCAGGCACGGGCCGGTCATTTCAGATGTTCTGCCGCTGGCCCCCAAAAACTGCGCGATGAAGTGGGTTGCCCTTGAATCTGAGGCTCTTGATTTTCATGGATTTCTTTTAATGAACAGGGCTAAAAACTTTGATGAATTTCGCCATGCGCTGAGCTATATACGATCAATGAACCTGAACATGGGGTATGCCGATATCAACGGCAATATCGGATGGCAGTTTACGGCATCTCCACCGATAAGAAAAAAAGGAGATGGATCTTTGCCTGTGCCCGGATGGACAGGAGAATATGAATGGAAAGGGTATATTCCTTTTGAAGATATACCCTATGACTACAATCCTGAAAAAGGATATACTGCTTCTTTTAACAATGATCCGGGGAATGTGTCATTTCACCTGACAAATTACTACCTTTTTGAAAGGGCCATACGTTTCAGGGAAATCATGGACGCCCGGGGTGATAAAAAGATTAATCTTGATGATGTCTTTGATATGCAGCTTGACACGGTTTCTGTGGTGGCTGAAAGGTGGGTTCCTTATATCGTTCAGGCCTGCGAAGGTATTGAAGCATTTTCTCCATATGTAAAACTTTTTGACAACTGGAACTTTTCCATTGATACAGAAAGTGCAGCCGCGACACTCTTTAACGCGTTTTATTTAAAGCTGATGGGAAATACACTGAAAGATGACGTGGGAGAGGAGTTATGGGAAAATCAACTTGCTCAATCGTATCTATATTATATACCGGATCTCCTTCTCGCTAAAATTATAGAAGATAAAGAAAATCACTTTTTTGATGACATTTCAACCCAATCAAAAAAGGAAAATAGGGATGATATCATTCATCAGAGCATGAAAGATGCCATCAAACAGTTGACGGATATGTTGGGGGAGAACCCTGAAAGCTGGCAATGGGGTAATGTCCACAAAATGTATTTTAAACATCCCCTGGGAAGCAAACTACCATTTTTAAACTTAAAACCCATCTCCACACAAGGGTCTCACCATACCATCAACTCTGGCTTCTGGGATCCCGCAAATCCTTTTAAAATGAATGCAGGGGGTGTTATCCGAATGGTTGTGGATTTTTCTAATATTGATAACGCAACGATCATAAGCCCTCCAGGGCAGTCCGGACATTACCTGAGCCCGTTTTATGATGATCTTGCACACACATGGGCCGAGGGGCGGCAGATTCCCATGAATTACCTTTCCGGGAAAGAAATACCTGTTGTATTATTCCTAACACCATAACCAGACGCGGTATGTTTAAAAAAAAGAAAAAAACTTTGAAAATGAAATTATACACCTTGCGCTCTGATGGTATTCGGCGCATAAAAAATCTACAAGATGAAAGGAGAAAAAATGCCTTCTGATCAATTGATCTTTCTTAATGGTCATGTGTTAACGATGGATTCCGAAGATACTGTTGCAGAAGCCGTTGCTGTAAAAGATGATGAAATAGAAGCAGTAGGAAAAAACGAGGAGATTCAAAAGCTGTCAACCGAAAACAGCAGAATTGTCGACCTGAAAGGGAAAACCATGCTGCCGGGTTTTATTGAAGCTCATGGGCATTTCCCGTTTTCAGGATTTAATGCTGTGGGGGTGAATGTAAACAGTCCGCCTATCGGTACCATGTCCAGTTTGGCCGGTGTCATGGATGCATTGAGAAATCAGGCCCAAAAAACAGAAAAAGGAAAATGGATCATAGGTTTTGGCTTCGATGATACATTAATTAAGGAGAAACGACACCTGACGTGTACCGATCTTGACGATGTGTCCGCAGATAATCCTGTTTGCGTAGCACATATCTCGGGCCACCTCGCATACACCAACAACAGAGGTTTGGCATTGGTGGGGATAACAGAGAACAGCCCGAATCCGGAAGGGGGCGTTATCTGCAAAGATCCGGAATCCGGGAAACCAAACGGGATTCTTGAAGAAACAGCGGCCATGCAGCTGCTGAATGCAGGATATGGATCGGTAATGGAAAAATTCGGAGATATCGTAGAATGGGCGGTTAAAGATTATGCATCTAATGGTGTAACAACCGTTCAATGCGGACTTGTTTCCGAGATATTAATGGCAATTTTTCAGCCTGTATTTGCCTCAGAAGTAATTCCGCTTCGTGTTGGTATCTGGCCTGATCATGAGTTTTCCGAGAAAATCGTCAAAGAAGAATTAGACGTAACGTCATACAATTCAAAAATGGTTCAGATGGGTGCGGCAAAAATCATCGGTGATGGATCAATACAGGGTTACACCGCCCACCTGACAAAACCGTATTTTGTCCCATTCAAGGGAGATAAGGAATACCGGGGATATCCAGTGATGGGTCGGGAGAAGATGACCGAGCTGGTTAAAATATTTCATCGGGCAGGAATGCAGATAGCAATTCACGGCAATGGCGATGCAACCATTGATGATATCATATATGCTGTTGATCAGGCCCAAAAGGAATATCCGCGTGAAGATACCAGGCATATCGTCATTCATGCACAGACAGCCAGAGATGATCAACTGGACGAAATGAAACGTCTGGGGTTAACTCCGAGCTTTTTTTCAGCGCACGCCTACTATTGGGGAGATCGACATTGCAATATCTTCCTGGGAGAAGAGCGGGCATTTCGAATGAATCCTGCAAAATCAGCCCTGGATAAGGGGGTCCGGTTTACAATTCACCTGGATACGCCGGTAACACCCATTAATCCTCTTCTGCTTGTATGGAGTGCCGTAAACCGTATCTCTTCAGGTGGAAATGTCATCGGGGAAGATGAATGTATAACGCCAACACAGGCTTTGCGAGCGGTGACAATAGATGCAGCCTGGCAGATTTTTCAGGAAAAGAATCGCGGCTCCCTGGAAATTGGGAAATATGCCGATATGGTTATTCTTTCTGACAATCCTCTTAAGAACCCATCCTCAATCAACAATATAGATGTAGTAGAGACAATTGTAGGCGGCGCAACTGTTTACAGGAAAGAGACGTAATTGCCAGATTAAAGGAGAAGTCTATGAGGGCTTCATTTACAGGATTTTATATAATAACCGCACGTTAAGCGCAAAATTTGAATCCCTGCCGTCACCAGCGACACAAGTAATTGTGTAATTGTGAGGATGTCTATGATTTTATGTTTTATAATATTGATGGTATGCCATAATGCATGGAATTATGGACGTCCCTTTTTTTCCGTCCCTCCAGTTATACAGTTTATGCCTCAGGGGCACCGTTTTAAAGAATTGAGTGTTTTACTTGTTTCCATCTTTTGAAGGGAAGGTAAGCGTTTATGAAGATGATGGTGAGTCTATCGGGTACAAGGACGGGGAATGCACATAAATATCAAAAAAATGAGCGCTTAATGCAATAATTTAATCCATGGGCGCTTTTTAATTTGTGTGCTTTATCAGGGCACGACTTGAAATAAATCATCTTTTTGTATATAGAATTCAAGGTTTCAATAGTTTTATGAAATATGCAATTTTACCATATTGAACATTAAGGCAAGATATCGTAATCCAAAGATAATCTTGATTGCAGGACCTTCTGACCAGCTTTTCTTTTATGGAAACCGGAGAATCTTAAAATGTCCCAAAAATCATCCTATGAAGAATTGGAACAAAGGGTTAAGGATTTAGAGAAGGAAGTTTTTAAGCACAAGCAGACTGAGAAGGTTTTGCGAGAGAGTGAAGAGAAGTATCTTTCTCTGGTCGAGACTACAAATGACTGGGTATGGGAAGTAGACCAGAATGGCGTTTACACTTATGTCGGCCCTAAAATCAAAGATCTGTTGGGATATGAAGCGAAACAAGTCATTGGTAAGACGCCATTCGATCTTATGCCTTCAGATGAGGCAGAACGGGTAGGCGGATTGTTTAGGGATAAGATTACTTCCTGTGAACCCTTTGAGGGCCTGGAGAACACTAACCTTCACAAGGATGGGCAAAGAATTGTGCTGGAAACGAGCGGAGTGCCAATTTTTGATAAAGCTGGAAATCTGACAGGCTTTAGAGGTAT
>JAFDFT010000244.1 GCA_019309685.1 Deltaproteobacteria bacterium | reverse complement strand
CTGTCAAACTAAATACCATAACACATAAAAAACATACTATTTTCGATTTCATAATTCCTTTTGTTTGAGGTGTGAATGAAAAGCGCCCATAAAAACAACCGAATTCTGACAAAGGAGGCAACTTATCTTTTTAATTTGATATCATACCCTATGGATAATTTATTCGCAATTTTTTTTAGTGCTTTATCAAATGTCCATAAAGGAGTTTCTGATACAAGTGCTGATCCAAGCAAATGAACAGCAACATAACCAATACCTTTATTCATGATTTTACGGTATTCAATAAATTCCATAATTTCGTCATGAACAAGAGTATCAGTTAATGGCAGGTCATTAAGCAAGCCAATGATTTCATATCTGTTTTTGATGCCTCCACAAGCAAGCTCACCTATAATAAAAGGGTGGCACGCAACTAGTCCCTGTTCAAGTAATCGGACGAGATTTTTATCACTTTCTCTTAAGTGTTTGACCCAAACAGATGTGTCAACAAGAATGAGATCAGACATCCAGTGATCTCCTGCGCGGAATTGATTTTAAGTCTTTTTCACTTCCACCTAATTTCGCAAGCCGTTTACTGCTTTCCCTTGCAATGAGTGCTTCCAGTCCGAGTCTTACTATAGATGTTTTTTTTTTAATTCCTGTCAATTTTGATGCTTTTTCAATAAGTTTATCCTCGATATTTAAAGTTGTTCTCATTTGTGTCTCCTTTGTATGTACTTAATATGCATATAATGATGCTCCAATTTGATGTATTTGTCAAGAGAAAAGAGGCGCAAATAGGTAAGCGGCCGACAGATCACAGCGAAAGCTGTGGGCGGTTGGAGTGAGTTAAACGAACGGCTTAAACAGCATGTTAGGCAACGTTACTTCCCTTGGCATGCCCCGGCCCACCGAACAAGATGGAACAAACTTATCAGGGGTATCCAGATAACGTTCAAATATGCATGGTATGCAGAATTCCGGATAAATACATTATAAATGGGCCTCATTTCTAGATTACGTTTCAACCGGCTGAAATAGTTCGAGAAGAATATTGTCCGGTCCAGCAACCATGACATATTTTAGCACGCCAAGATCGGTGATCGGTTTTCTGAATTTATGTCCTTTGCTTTTCATCTTTTCAACCAAGGCTTCTATATCATCTGTTTCGATTCCGAGATGATGCACCACACCGCGGCCATCATCTTTTGGCGGCTGGTCATAAAAATTGATGGCTCCGCTTCCAATAGAAATCATCACATTTCTGGCGCCTGCAACTTCAACATCAAAAAGCTCTTCAGCGTCAAACATTTCCTTATAAAAAGTGAGGCTTTCATCTAGATTCGAAGCAAATAGGTGGATGTGTTGTAAGGACGCTCTCATTTTAACTATCTCCTGATGGCTTCCTAAAAAGCCCAATTTCAGTGTTGCGCTGCATCTATATTAAAAGATGATAATTTACTGCTCTTCTCCGATTTAATTGCAAACAAGGGTTCAAGGGTTCGAGTGAATGTTTTTTGCAATTTTATAATTTAAAAACCCTAACGGCATTTTTAAAAAGAAAAAGTTCTTTGACTTCGTCTTCCAACTCAAGGATGTCAATGTCTTCCAAGCATTTTTCTGAAGTTATCATGGGATAGTTGGTTCCGAACATTACTTTTTTACGTCCCTGTTTTTTCATATAATCAACCAATTCCTTTGGATACCGATTGGCCGTATAGGCGGATGTATCGATGAACACATTAAGATGTTTTGTGGCTACCGCGATCATCTCTGTTGTCCAGGGATATCCAATATGCCCGCAAACCATGCGAAGTTCCGGAAATTCAATGGCAACCTCATCAATGTACGGTATGGGACGACCCGGTTCAGAAGGGCATAAGGGCCCGGTATGCCCAACTTGCAAACACACAGGTATATCCAGTTCAATACATTCCGCAAAAAGCGGATAATAACGCCGATCTGTGGGTGGTAAATTCCAAAGCCATTGCACGATTCTAAGCCCCTTAAATCCGAGTTTTTTTACACATCGTCTCAGTTCTCGAACAGCTTCCATAGGTTTAAACAAATTCACTGAAGCAATTCCGATAAAACGGTTCGGGAACTGCTTCACAACGGATGCGACGTTGTCATTGGAGATAAGAATCCCCTGGGGTCCATACCAGGCGCATATCAGACCTTTTTGCACTTTGCCCTGATCCATGGCTTCAATGGTAAATTCAACCGGAATTTCATCTGTGACTTTCTCGGCTTTTGTCCATCGCCGTAATGATTCAAACATGGGATGGTTAATGAAATCGAGTGTTGGGTGCTGCATCCAGACATCAATAATTTTTTGTGTTTTAGTCATTTCCGAGCCCTCGCTTTTTCCGTTGACATACTTGTGATCATGCAATAATGTTTACATCGTTAACATCCTGTATAAAATGCTATGTTACCGCTGTCAACATTTATTTTAAAATGGAGGATATTTGGGCAATACCAATTATCATCATGGAGATGTGAAGAACGCTCTTATTCAAGCAGGCGTAGATATCATTACAGAGAAGGGCATCCAAAACCTTAGCATGAGAAACGCTGCTAAAAGGATAGGGGTCAGCCATACTGCCCCCTATCGCCATTTTACAAATAAAGAAGAGTTCCTGGTCGCCATTGCCTTAAAAGGTTTTGAGATCCTGGATCAGGATATGGAAAGAGCTGTGGCCACCATAGAGGCATCCGATCCTTCAGCACTGGTTGAAGGGGGCCGCGCTTATGTAAAATTTGCTGTATCAAACTCAAATTATTACAGGATCATGTTTGGCGATTATATTAAAAATAAGACACTTTATCCTGAATTTTTTTTTTTTTTTTACCGATCTTTTAGAAAACTCATTCAAATCATCGAAAATTGCGGCACTAAACATGGGACAGATAAAACAGACCTGGAAATAACCGCTATAGCGGTTTGGTCTTTGCTGCATGGATACAGTCTACTGATTATGGACAATGAAAAGGACAAAGATGTTGGAAGTGATGCTCAGGTGGACCGTATACTTTTAAAACTAACCAGACTTTAACCTCTTATAAGAGATGCGTTTTTGATGCCTTGAAGCGCCCTTTTCGCATTGGGATACACTGGAATGCCGTTTTCATGATATTTAATGCGCATTTCTCTTAACGTGGATTCCACCTCAATGTCTTCTATCTTATAGGCTCTGTTCTCTATCACAACGGCAATATCCTTCCCGGTTTCCTTTTTGAGCAGAGAAAGAGCTTCAAGCAGGCCATCGAGATACATGCCTCTTGGCAGCGGTTCCATGTCATGCATTTTAAAATACGCTCGGGAAACGACTTCCAGCGGATGCATCAGCATAATCAAAACCATGATATCAATCGGCTCATTAACAAGGATTTCTTTTACAGCGCCGGTAAGGGTTTCCAGCGGGAGCGTTGGTGTGCCGGTATCAAGGGGATTCACCATGCTGTTGCCCGGATTTGGGAAATACTTTCTGAGCCGTTGTTGGGTTTCTTCGCTGAATGCAGGAATTTCAAGCCCCCATTGATACGCAAGATCAGAGCTGAACACGCCGATGGCTCCGCCCCCGCCTGTAAGAGTGATACGCCTGCCTCTGCTTTTAAGAAACGTGAGCGCCTGGAGTGTATCAATCATTTCATCAAGTCCCTGGACTGCAATAGCCCTGGTCTGCTCAAAGACCCCATGCCATATTTTTGATTCACCGCCCATAGACCCTGTATGGCTTTTGGTAGCCCTGCTTCCAAGAGGTGTAAGCCCCCCTTTCCAGATGACAACGGGTTTTTTAGCTGCAGCCTTTTTAACTGTGTCGAAAAACTTACGCCCGTCTTTTACACCTTCCAGATACGCTGCGATATAACCGGTTTCAGGGTCATCCGACAGGTAATCAATCAATTGTACGGCGTCAATATCACATCCGTTTCCGAAAGATATCACCTTGCTTATTCCCATGCCGGCGTTATCAGCTTCATGGATAAATTCATTGGCCAGCCCCCCGCTTTGGGAAATCATGGCTACCGGTCCGGATACTGTTGATGTATCAAAAGCGGGTAAAAGGGCAATTCTGCCTTTAGGGCTGTGAATACCAAAACAGTTCGGCCCGATAATTTTTATCCCTTGTGCCGCTATCTTATCGATCTCTTTTTGTATTGCCGCGCCCTCATTACTACCGGTTTCAGTAAATCCGGAAGAATGAATCTGGACTCCCGGCACGCCTGTATCCAGGCACTCTTTTAAAATTGTGGGCACAAACTGTGCAGGCACGGAAATGCAGGCAAGGTCTACCGGTCCGTCAGCATCCTTTATGCTTTTGATGATCTTATGGCCAAGAACTTCTCCATCGCCAGAGGATACGGGATATATCTGTCCCTTATAGCCAAATACAATCTGGCTCATTAAAACACTATACCCGAATGACATGGGTTTGCTGCCGCCAAATACCGCGATGCCCCGGGGATTACACATTTGATCCAATTTTTTTCGGTCTTTAGTATTCATAGATATCTATAATTTTGCTATAAGAGTTGTTTTTCTCCTTTCTCGTTGGGAGAAAGAATCCAAAGGTTAAGTGTAAAAAGTGACGGGTAAATAGTTAATAGTTATTACTTTGAGTTAAATGAAAAATAACTGAGCAATTCAACAAACATTTTTTTGTAGATTTTTTCTTTACCCTGTCAACAAATCCATCCAGAAAGCAAAGTTCAATATAGTTTTCAAATAGATTTGTCAAGGTAATCAAAAAGGTTTTGATAGACCTTCGAGTGAGGGACAAAAGAAGAATCATTAGACAAAACAGATTTCCGGAATGACT
>JAFDFT010000243.1 GCA_019309685.1 Deltaproteobacteria bacterium | reverse complement strand
CTGAGCTTGTGGAACGGATCATTGAAGAAGCAAAGGACGTGAAAGGCAAACTGGACAGCTTGTTTTAAGCTGTGCTCTAAAATATTTTTAAGGAGGATTTGAACTCATGAGTCAGGAAATTTACAAGCAATTGCTTGAGGTGATGAAAAAACGGGGCGGCGGTTACGCGGGATTGGATATCCCTGAGTTCTACGAAATGGCTGAAGAGATGTTTACGCCTCAGGAAGCAGAAGTCAACAATGCCATGCCCAGAGGCCCTTTTGCGGCCAAAACTATTGCCGAGGAAATGGGCAGAGATGAAAAAGAAATAAAAGAAATACTGGAATCAATGGCAAACAAGGGACTTTGTATGGCCATGAATATGGACGGCGCCCAGTATTACATGAGCGCGCGATTTATGCCCGGAATTTTGGAATTTCAGTTCATGCCCGGGAAAAAAACAGAAAGGGATAAAAAAGTTTCCAAACTGATACATGCCTATAAAAAGGCGTTTAACGCCTTAGAAAGTCCCGAAAAAACGACATTTCCTTCAATGCGGGCCATCACGGTAGACAGCACCATTGAGCCTGGAAGTACAGTTCATACCTATGATCAGGTACAAACCTATATTGATAAATACGAACCCATTGCTGTAAGCACCTGTTATTGCCGTCACGCAGCAGTCTTACGCGATGAAGACATCCACGGGATGCCCAATGAAGTATGCATGCAGTTTGGGATGGGAGCCCAATACGCTATAGATAGATTGGGCGCCCGAAAGCTAACCAAGAAAGAGGCCAGAAATGTACTGGATGTGGCCGAAGAGGCCGGGCTTATTCACACGAGTGTAAATATGACTGACGATATTGGCTTTCTATGCAATTGTGACCGCTGGCACTGCACACCCGTAACGCTTGCTCTGGCAAATCCCAAACCAGGGGAAGTGATCAACTCAGGCTTTGAACCGCAGTTTAACCCAGACGAATGTACTGCGTGTGAAACCTGTATAGACAGATGTCCCCCTGATGCGCTTACCATGGGGCCGGATGATGTACCGGAGGTGGACCTTGACAGGTGTTTTGGATGCGCTGTGTGTGCAACCGGTTGTGAATTCGAAGCGATTACCATGATCAACAAACCCGGATTTCAGGAACCGCCTAAAAATGGGAAAGAATTGAAAGAAGCCTTGAAAGCAGGCGGGGCTTAATTTGTCGAGTATTTTGCAGGCCTTGCAGTACTATATTTCTTAAAATCTTAGATTTTTCAAAGAATATCATGGCAAAAAGGAAAAGAATTATAAAAAAGCGCCAAACCTTTAACCTTGATTTCCAAAGGAGGTAACATTGAGCGATCTTGAATTATATAAAAAACTGGCTGAACGATTTGACACCGGACAGATTGTTGGGGCACCCATGACCGAATCGTTGTTAAAAATTTTAATGCTGATGTTTAATCCGGAAGAAGCGGAGGTTGCCTTGACTCTCCCTTTCCAGAACACCCACCTGGATGATGTTAAAACTTTGTACCCGGAAAAAAGTGACCGGATTGAGGAAATCCTGGACACTATGGCTATGGGCGGCACGGTATTTCGCGATAAGAAACCTGGTGCGGTGAAACGGTATCGTTTGCTGCCGTCTTTAGTCGGCTGGGCTGAAACACCCATCTGGCACGGCAAACCGACTCAGCAGGCCAAAGACCTGGCGCCCTTGTGGAATGAATACCGGAAAGAGGCATTCAGCGAGGAAATGGCACGAGGCATGCCTCTCATGCGGGTAATCCCCATCGACACCTCACTTAAGGATAATTCCGAAGTCCTGCCATTTGATGTCATCAGGCCGATGGTGGAGGCCACCACGTATCAAGCTGTTGCCCACTGCCCCTGTCGTTTGAATGCCAGGTACCGTGACAAGGGATGTGATTATTCAACGGAAAACTGCCTCCATTTCGGTTCCATGGGCCGGTATATGGTTGAACACGGTCTTGCCAGGGAGATCAACAAAGAAGAAACCCTTGAAATCCTTAAATCAGCAGATGATGAGGGTCTGGTACATATCATTAACAATATGGAAGGGCACGTGGATACCATCTGCAACTGCTGTGGATGTTGCTGTGCTTTTCTGGTCCCCATCAATGAAAACAGGGGATTGGATATTCTTTCTTACTCCAATTACCTTGCGCGGGTTGACAGTGACGAATGTGTCGGATGCGGTACATGCGAGGAGCGTTGCCCGATGGATGCCATCGAAGTCATTGACGAAGTGGCAGCAGTGGACGAATCCGTCTGCATTGGATGCGGCATATGCACGCCTGCCTGCGATACGGAAGCGATCCGTCTGGTGCTGCGCGAAGCGGTCAAGCCGCCCCCGCAGCCGATGGAATTTATGGAGGCCAGACTTAAATAGAATAGGGAAAACAAAGTTTAACCCGGACCGTTTGAGGTCCGTTTTGTTCACCACACTCACAAAGGAGGTTATAACGATGTCCCAACTTTTAGAAATCTTAGGTACCAAATACCCCATTATTCAGGGGCCTATTGGAGAACTGAATGACCCGAAGATGGTGGCTGCTGTATCTGAAGCCGGTGGTTTTGGCATGATGGCCCTGGGCTTTGTGCAGGATCCGGAAAAGGTAAAACAGATGGCTGCCCAGGTCAAAGAGCTAACCGATAAACCTTTTGGTGCCAACCTTATGATCGCCATGAATCCTAACAATGAGGCCATCCTTGAGGTCTTGGCAGAAGCGGGCGTTAAAACGGTGACGACCTCTGCGGGATCACCCAAAAAAATCTACCCCAAGATAAAAGAGCTGGGCATGAAGGCCCTGCACGTTACCTTAGCCGCGCCCCTGGCGTTAAAAGCAACAGATGCCGGCGCGGATGCGGTAGTCGTTTCCGGGACTGAATCAGGAGGTCTCCGGACAACGGGTCCTGAGTCCACCAACCTTATCCTCATCCCCCTGGTCTGCGATATGGTTGACGTACCGGTGGTGGCTGCCGGCGGCATCGCAGACCGGCGCGGATTTCAAGCCGCCCTTGCACTGGGCGCTCAGGGCGTGCAAATCGGAACCGCATTTCTGGCCGCTGAAGAAAGCCCGGCATCCCAGTCTTGGAAAGAATCCATTGTAGGATGTGGTGACGCCGGTACAACATTGCTGCCATTGGGCGGCATGGCCATGCGGACCATCATCAATCCAAAAATGAGTGAACTGATGGCTTCGGGCGCGGATCTCACCCAGGAATACAACATGGGGAATGCAGGAAAAGCATGGACCACGGGCAATTTCGATCTATTTCCGGCCGGAGCGGGTCAGATCAGTGCATTGATTAAAGAAATCAAACCTGTTAAAGACATTATCGAAGAAATCGTCTCTTGATACCTAACAAGGGCAGGTCATGGTTCAGGCCTGCCCTTCCTCAACCCAAGTAACGTATTAAATTTCAAAATAAAGGATAACCAATGGAAATGTTTGATTACAAGATGGAAGAACATGTGGCGATATTAAGCATGAACAGCGGTGAAAATCGGTTTAATTTCCCTTTTTTCAAAGCCTTCCATGAGATACTGGATGAAATAGAGCACAAAACCAAAGCCACTGTGCTTGTTGTAAAATCTTCACATGAAAAAATATGGTCCAATGGCATCGACCTGGACTGGCTGGGCCCTGCGGTTAAAAAAGAAGGCCCAAAACTCCTGGATAAATTTCATACAGAGATGTACAGTTTTATGAAGCGTTTACTGACCTTTCCCATGATAACAATCGCCGCGATCACGGGGCACGCGTTTGCGGGAGGGGCTTTTATGTCATTTGCCCATGACTTTCGATTCATGCGCTCAGACCGGGGATGGATCTGTCTTCCGGAAATAGACCTCGGCATGCCCCTGGGGCATGTCTTTTTAGCGATTACAAAACGCGCCGTTCCGCAGTATGTGTTTGAAGAAATGCAATACACAGGTATTCGGCTAACGGCCGATGAATGCGTGAAGCATCATATCTTAAAAAAAGCATACCATATGGATAATCTCATGGACGAAGTACTTTCTTTTGCCAAGACATTAAACAAGAATGGAAAGCTAATCCATGAAATGAAAATGCAGACACATAAAGATATTATCGAAATTATTAACAATCAGTTGGAATCTTTGTCTCCATAAAACGGATTGCACGAATATCCACTCATAAAACTCGCTCCCGTTGTAAGTATGCTATTGGCTTTATTGATGAGGATATCATATGAGCTCCGCCGGGAAAAAAACAATTCTCATTGCCGAAGATGATCCAAATACCGCTGATCTGGTAGCTATTTACCTTGAACAGGAAGGGTTTATGCCCAGGATTGCCCAAACGGGTCCGGAAGCGCTATCCCTGGCAAAACGCCATCAACCCGTTTTGGTAATCCTGGACCTCATGCTTCCTGGAATGGACGGATGGGAGGTTTTCCGTCATCTCCGCCGGGATTCCGATGTGCCGGTTATCATGCTCACCGCCAGGAGCGAAGAAATAGATAGAGTGGCGGGTCTCACATTAGGAGCAGATGATTACGTGGTTAAGCCCTTTAGCCCCCGAGAACTGGTGGCACGGGTACAGGCCGTACTCAGACGAACAACATCGAGTGACCCCGGATCCAATAAAATATATACATACGAAGATCTGGTGTTCAACACGGAAAAAAGAACCTTGACGCTCGGCAAAGAACCGGTCTCTCTCACCCCCCATGAATACGCATTACTGGAAGCCTTGATGCAACGCCCGGGAAGAGTTTTTACCAGAGACGAGCTGCTGGATCGTGTTTATCCTAATCGAGAGGCAACAGTTATTGACCGGGTCGTGGATGTTCATAT
>JAFDFT010000242.1 GCA_019309685.1 Deltaproteobacteria bacterium | reverse complement strand
TTCGTTTTCTTTATTTTATCGATTTTAATTACTCCCGCTCAGTCTAAACCTTTAAAAATTTTTAAATCTTCAGGATTTCCTCCTCTTGCTCCACACACCAAAATTCATTCGGACTTGTATTTTTGCGGGGAAAAAGTCCCGCTCGATATTCAGGAAGTCCGAGAGCGACTGGAAAAAGAGCTGCTTCTTACAATTTGGGATCGCCCCCAGGTTGTTCTGTGGATCAAGAGATCCAATCGATATATGCCCTACATTGAAAAAATGTTGAGAAAAAATAATATGCCTGAAGATTTGAAATACGTACCCATTATCGAAAGCGCATTGCGACCTCATGCAAGATCAAATAAAGGTGCTGTAGGACACTGGCAATTTATTAAACCCACAGGCAAAATGTACGGACTGACCATAAATAGAAATTTTGATGATCGAAGAAATATCTTCAAATCGACCAAAGCCGCTATCCGCTACTTTAAAGCACTCCACAAAATTGTGGACTCATGGACACTTGCCGCTGCCGCGTATAACATGGGGGAGAGAAGGCTTGAAACGGAAATAGAAATACAAAAAACAAGAAACTATTACCATCTTTATATCCCTCTGGAAACCCAGCGCTATATATTTAGAATTCTTGCCGCTAAAATGGTTTTATCAGATCCTAAAAAATATGGGTTTAACCTGATTGAAGAAGACCTTTACCCGCCCTTACAGTTTGACCGGATTGATGTTGAATGCAACCATCCGGTTCCTGTCCAGGTCATCGCCCAAGCCGCGAATACCTACTTCAAAGCTATTAAGGATTTAAACCCGGAAATCAGAGGAGATGAATTACCGAGAGGGACCCACTCCATTTTAATCCCCAAAGGTTCTGCAAGAGGATTCAAATCACGCTATAATAATCTGTTGGGGAAGCATCAAAAAACGTATAAGAAGAAAACATATA
Source organism: Deltaproteobacteria bacterium (assembly GCA_019309685.1). Classification (GTDB taxonomy): domain Bacteria; phylum Desulfobacterota; class Desulfobacteria; order Desulfobacterales; family JAABPS01; genus JAABPS01. Next base: position 3,896 of record JAFDFT010000242.1, on the reverse strand, counting down.
TCGTAAAAAAGGGAGACACCCTTTCAACCATAGCCAAAAAACTGAATATTTCGTATAGTTCTTTGCTCAAATGGAATAACATAAATTCCAAAACCCGAATCTATCCGGGGGACAGACTTGTTATACATTAATGAGCTTTTTACTTTTTCTATGATTCTCCTTCCAAATAGCCTGCTGAATACTTAAGAGTGAATAGTGACAGGTGACGAGTGACGAGTAAGCAGTATAACGTTTTTAAATGAATATTTCCGTTCCCAGGTCATTGCGAGTCCGCCGCAGGCGGACGAAGCAATCTCAAATAAACTTAAAACAAAAGATGTTCTGATATTTTTATTTCGGCAGAAGAATTTTTCGCTTCTTCGGATCTTTGTGCTGGCGATAAAAAACCGCCATATGACCGATGACTCCCACCAGTTCACATCCGGCCTTTTTCTCAATATCGTCAGTTATCTCTTTCTTTTGTTGCTTCTCTTTGAAATCAATAAATTTTAGTTTAACAAGTTCATGCCGATCCAACGCCTCATGCATAGAATCAATAAAAGCGTCTGTCATGCCTTTCTGTCCTAAAAAAACCACCGGCTGCAAATGATGAGCAAGCCCTCTTAAATATTTTTTATGTAAAGTATTAATTTTTTTCACCCTGTTTATCCTTTATTGGTCTTTGATAACTTTTAAAGAAATCGTGAGTTTTGAATTCTGTGTATGAGTGCCTGCTTCCAGAATTGCGGCAATCACTTCATTGTCTGTCTCAGATGTACCGCCGATCACTACCCATTGATCCATAGGTGGTAAAAGCCTCGTTGACGCACGTGTGAAACGTATAATACCCGGTTCCCTTCCAGGCACTTCACAGGAAATTCGTGGAGTAATATCGATGCTCACCCTATCTCCCATGACCACCGGAACCACTTCAAATCCAGTATTAATGTGTTGGAACATAACCGATTCTGTCACCCTGGCGTATCTCTTACATAAATACAACCATTTTTCAGTATACGGTATTTCTTTTCCGGCCAATATGTAAGCCGGGCTTCCGGATGCAACCCGTATGAAATATTCAGCATCACCCTTTATGTCTTTTTTACCTCCGCGGACTCTTATATCCACGCCATCATCCGTTTTTCCACCTGTGGATACACTCCACCCATTTCCTGATATCCGTGCATCCTCGGAAACAGACCTCCCTTCTTCAGATCGAATCTCCTCAAAGCGCACATGAACGCTCACCTGTTGAATCGGTTTGTCATAGTTTTCGAGAAATGTTCTGACATTATGTATGGATTCTTCTTCATCTGATATGATCAAAGAATTTGTTCTTCTATCCACAGTAACCGTTCCATCTTGAGAAAGCAGATTTTTCACCATGGTTACCACTTCATCCGCACGCCGATATTTAATTCCTATAACCGCTAAACTGTCAGCCCAACATAAATGATTGATAGAAAACAATAAAGCGAGAAAAATAAAACAGGAGAGCCTGCCTATCCATGCATTTAATATAAAATCTCTTTTAAATTCACTGGTCATGGCTATATATTTGACGAGACTTCTCTTCTTTAATTTAACAGGCACCATAACAGCCTTCTACGAATTGAATGTATTAAGAATATTTCGCGTACACTTGAATGAACAGCAATATCTTTTATAACAAATCATAAAGAAACATGCCAGAATTCTCCTGAATAGAAGGACTACAAGATGAACGTGTAAAAAAAACGTCACAACAAGGCGCATGCTGGAGGAATATATAGCAAAGACAAAGCTCTGGGGTTACCGTAAGACGAAAGCTTATGATCTTTGCAGGGTTGGTTTTATCACAAACACATAAGCCCTTCGGCTTTCGTACTCCACCTCGGGATAGGGTTCTCTCTCGATTATGTCTATTTTTTTAAATCCAACCTTTTTAAGACAACTGTAAATAAAATCTGTAGTAAAGAACATGAAATCTATATCGATTTTCTTGCCTAGAAACTCTTCTACGCGGATTGTTTCCTCGCCAATGTGATATGTGAAAAGAAATAATCCGCCCGGCTTCAATACCCGAAATAGTTCACTAAATGCTATTCGTACCTGTTCTTCTGTGAAGTGAACTATAGCGTAAAAAGCTGCAGCGCCGGCTATTGAGTCGTTTTCAAATTCAAGCTCAAGAATATTTCCCTTTCGGAAGTGAATCTCCGGATGAATTTTTCTTGCCTGTTCCAGTATTTTCTCGGATAAATCCAACCCTGAGATTTCAATACCAAGGTTTTTCAGATATTTTGCTGTTTGGCCGGGACCACAACCAAAATCCCAGACCGGCATTCTGTCCCCGATATCTTGCGAGAATCTGCGGAGTATTTCCTGATCTTTCGGTTTCTTATCGTGTTCATCAGAAAATGTTTCTGCATATTCTTTTGCTACCGTATCATACAAATTTTCTACTTTTTTTAAATTCTGTTTCATAACGCTCATCTTCAGCAAATTGAAAGGATTCAAAGTTGGGTAATACCTTACAAAATCGACGCGACACAGACGGCCTGCTTAAAGCTGTTGTTAGCCGATCATTCGCTTTTGCTTTTTATGATTTTGAGATATATTTTATTGAAAAATATAGATGCCAAGTTGAGAAGAATTATTGAAAAGATAATCCCCACGGCAAAAATCCAAAACCAGAAACATATAACTAATGCTGATTTAAAACCAACCTGTTTACCGAATATTATTGCCAATAGGAAAAAAATTAATCCAATCAAAAACACTGAGAAAAAAATCAGTTTTAAATATTCCCAGGTGGGATTTATCTGTTTATAAATATTGATATTACAATATGGACAAGGCGTGGCTTTTTTCAAAGCATGTCTGATTATAAACTTAGCATTTTTTATAATACCAATTTTCATGTTGCATGAGAGGCATTTCATGAAATTTATTCTTACACTCTGCGGCTAACATTTTAAATTATTATGTAGAATCTTTTTTCTAACTATCTTTTTTCCCGTATCCTAAACATAATTTGAGCTTAAAATCAATGAGCCCATAATTTCTTTACTGGTTGCCAGTGGCCCTTGAAATGTTTTGTTATGCTATGGTAATTGGATTTATTATGTTCTTTAATTAGCAATTCAAGGCTATTCGTTTGTCCGCAATAGTACCGATCGTAGGACTTTCTTTGGAGAATATATATACAAAATGGAATTTGTGCTTTTTGTTTAGTTTTTTATTTTTTCCGGGACTTTGCTAATAAACGCAATTTTTCGAAATCATTAGAAACAAGGGCTTCTTTCTTTTTTCGTGACCATCTTTTAATTTGAGCTTCTCGGTGGCGGGCTTCGACAAAAGTCTCATATTCTTCTGAATAAGTTAGTTCAGTAGGCGGATCAAACTTTGTAGTTCTGGAAGCTTTACCAGAGCAATGTTCTTTATAGCGCTGCTCTAAATCTATAGTTGCACCTGTATAAAGACCACCCGATTTAAGCCGAAGAATGTATAACCAAGCAGGCATATGTTTTACTTTAATGAAATATTGGCCCCTCGACAACTCGGATCAAGGCTTTCGGGAGACTCAAGCCAAGCTCGGGGCCATTTCGACTTTAGAATGTATCCATTTTGGCCGGAGGCCTTGAGTTCCTCGACTTTACTCGGAATCCTGAGTTAATCGAAGGACAAGAAAAGGGTACCATTGTGAAACAATGTGTACCCTTTTCGCGTCGAAATGGCTCCCCAGCACGTACAAATCCAAGAACTATCATTCAACAATATTTCTTAAATTAAATAAGGCGGTTAAAAGAAATGGTTGATCTTGACAATTTGCGGATAAAAATACACGAAGAATTACTGCACATAGCTTAACGTAATCGTAAGTTTTTTGTCGAGGGTTCATACTTACGATGAATAGACATAATCGAAACTTTTATCAT
>JAFDFT010000638.1 GCA_019309685.1 Deltaproteobacteria bacterium | reverse complement strand
TATAATGAAAATTCAAAACCAATCACGAAAACACGAAATGAAGAAAGTACGAAACATAAATATTTTTTTTGTATTTTCGTGATAAATAAAGCCTTTTTACTTCCGACTTATTACGGATAGGTGTTAAGTTTATGTTTCAACATTTATAAGTTGGAAACTACATATTTCTTCTATACTGCCCCCCCACATCGTACAATGCATTGGTAATCTGGCCCAAACTGCAGCAACGGACGGAATTCATCAGTTCAGCGAATATATTTTCACCGCTCAGGGCTACCTTCTGGAGCCGCTTCAGAGCTTCCGGTGCCTGTTTTTCATTACGTTTTTGAAACTGTGCCAGGCGTTTTAACTGGGACTCTTTTTCTTCTTCCGTTGCACGTGCCAGTTCGAGACAGGACGGCCCTTCCACCAGGTCACCGGCCTCATCGGCATCCGGATCCCGGAATGTGTTGACACCGATAATGGGATATTTCCCTTCATGTTTCAGCACCTCGTAATAAATCGATTCCTCCTGAATCTTGCTGCGTTGATAACCGGTGCTTCTTCAACAAGATCGGTCAGTTCTTCAACGACAAAGCTACCCTGTAATGTGTTCTCGTTTTTAGCCAGGCCCCATTCTCTATTAATGATCAACTGGATGGCTAAAGCACGTCTTACCGATTCAGCACTAGGTGTGGTAATTGCTTCGTCAAAGGCATTTGTGTGCAGGCTCTGGCAGTTATCATAGATGGCGCATAACGCCTGGAGAGTGGTTCGGATATCATTAAATTGGATGTCCTGGCTGTGCAGGGAACGTCCTGAGGTCTGGATATGATACTTAAGCATCTGGCTGCGGTCGGAGGCACCATACTTTTCCCGCATGGCAACGGACCAGATGCGTCGGGCTACTCTTCCTATTACAGTATATTCCGGATCCATGCCGTTGGAAAAGAAAAAAGAAAGATTTGGGCAGAAACTGTCAAGGGGCATGCCGCGGGACAGGTAGTATTCAACATATGTAAAGCCGTTGGCAAGGGTAAAAGCAAGCTGGGAGAGGGGATTGGCACCGGCCTCAGCAATATGATAGCCTGATATGGAAACGGAATAGAAGTTGCGGACGTCGTTATCTATAAAAAAGCCCTGGATATCCCCCATCATCTTAAGGGCAAACTCAATGGAGAAGATACATGTGTTCTGCCCCTGATCCTCCTTTAGAATATCCGCCTGAATCGTACCGCGAACATTGGACAAAACCACAGAGCGGATCTTTTCGTACGTCTTTTTGGACGGCTTTTTTCCATTTTCCTCGATATACTTATCCATCTGTTGATCAATGGCGGTATTTAAGAACATGGCTAGCATAATGGGAGCGGGCCCATTGATTGTCATGGAAACCGATGTATTAGGGGCGCACAGATCAAACCCGCCATAGAGCACCTTCACATCATCCAACGTGCAGATGCTGACCCCCGAGTTTCCTATTTTACCATAAATATCCGGGCGTCTTTCAGGGTCACATCCATAGAGTGTTACCGAATCAAAGGCGGTGGACAACCGCTTGGCTTCATAATCGGCTGACAACATCTTAAAGCGGCGGTTTGTTTTGGCCGGATCACCCTCGCCTGCAAACATTCGCGTGGGATCTTCCCCTACTCTTTTTAAGGGAAACACACCGGCTGTGTATGGAAAATATCCTGGAAGATTCTCTCTTCGCATCCACCTGTAGATTTCTCCGGGGTCTTTAAATGCAGGTAGTGAAACCTTGCGAATCTTTTGGTGGGACAGGGACTCCGAATAGAGGGGAAGCCGGATTTCCTGTCCACGTACTTCATAGACCAATTCATCTTTGCTGTACTTCTCTTTTAGATCTTTCCATTGCTCAATCAGGGATGTGGTTTCTTTATCCAGGTTCGTTTCAGCTTTTTTTACTTCTTTTTTAAGCCGAGCTATAAGCGTCTGAGTATCGCCCTTAAGGGTCTTAGCAGTCTCTTGCAGGTGCCAGGCTTGACGTAGCGCATCGGCCTGTTTTTCAGTTTGTTTGTGATAAGACCTTACCGTATCGGAGATTTCGGCAAGATAACGGGTACGTTCCGGGGGGATAATTATGGTTTTTGAACTGGATACT
>JAFDFT010000241.1 GCA_019309685.1 Deltaproteobacteria bacterium | reverse complement strand
CATTTTAATGGCTTGCTCTGTAATCGTACTTGCTCCGCGAACCGTATCTAACGCGCAAATATTTTGCCATAATGCTCTCAACCTTGCCAACCAATCCACACCGCGGTGTTCATAAAATCTTTTGTCTTCTGAGATGATAAACGCTCTTTGTAAAAATTCAGGTATTTCATGCAATGGTATATAATTGTGAATATTCCAGCGGTTCTCGTAAGTAACGGTCAGATGATTTCCGTACCTATCGAGCACTTGAGGTTTTTGGATATCACTCATGGTTAAAATAAGTGATTCTGGTAATTGCTTGATATCACCCTTGGTTTTTAAAACAAAACACAGACAGATAATCCCGGAAAAAAGCACTGCTATGATGATTTTTCTTCTTCTATTCATAAGCACTTAAATATAATGTACCCTGTTAATCCGAAACAATGAGTTTTCCGGTGATTCCTTTCCCATATACATCAGGATCGTACATCTCTTCAGCATGAACGGGCATTTCGACGAATTCACCTTCAGCGATCGCTTGGGCGGTGTATGATAGATGATAGTGACCTGCTGAAAGATAATCAGAATAATACCTTACTGAATCGTGTCTTAACTCCTGATGATAAAAACTCCAGCGTGACGCATTATAATGAATCCAGTCTGAGAATTGGAACCACCATGATCCGCCAGATGCTTTATAATCTCCTTTGTCCGCGTCGAAATCTGAAGCTGTTGCAAGATACCTGTTTACGGGTTCCAGCCCTCCCGGAACAGGATCATCTACAACAATAAAATTTCTAGCAGTAGGCAAAGAAAGATAAATATCAACCCGAACCAGTTCACCGCGCTTAATTTTCATGGGGCTTTTTAAAAGTATCCATTTCCCATTTCGTTCTACACTATACTCCCGGCGAATCTCAATGCCTGCGTTGGTATGGGTTGCGTGTTCTTCAAGTGGCGCAAAACGTACGCGAGTTGCATAATAGAGCCTACCCTTGCCCAGTCTCATAATTTTAACATTTGCCTTTCGGCCTGGATCTTTTTTGGTGATTGGATTTTCGAAAGTAACCGGATCGTCTCTTAAATCCTTAAATATTGTTTCACCCATTAACTTTTCATCTATAAATGACTTTATTGTCATTTTTGGATTTTTCTTTTCATATACTCTACTGTACTCAATAAGCGCATTCATACAAAACACGTTTTCCTGTGTGTTTTCCCAGTGATCTCTATTCCCCCGGATTTGCGTGATACTGCGTACCAGTTTAAACGGAACATCACCAACAAGTTTGGAGCCTTCTTTGGTCTCAGATAGTTTTGTGAAAGCTGAAAGAATTGCACCATTCGCTCTCATGGGTGTTGCGAGGATCCGTTTATAGCTGTCATCCAGCGTTTCGTTAAAGATAAATTTTCCGCCTGTCTGGCTCGAATGCGCGAGAATTTTTTTCGCAGCATCCATAGCTATCGATTGCCCACCTTTAACATTGAGAGCGGCATGAAGATAATGGGCTTTCCCGAATAGGTCCATCATAGAAACGTGAGATTGATACCTATCCAGATCTGATAGATCAATACGTCCTTGATCGGATAGCGCAGCTAAAGCGACCGCTCTTACAGATGATGACATTCCTTTTGAAAAAAAGGTTGGAAGGATATCCCGTTTAAGAAGACTGTATAAATAATCATGCAATTTTTTCTCGACCTTTGCAGGTATTTTATATCCGCTATTTCTTAACCAGTTAAAAGCGATGGCCGTATACGCTGAAAGATATGGGCTGACATATCTGTTTGTTGGTTTATAGTATGTCATTCCACCGTTTGGCGCCTGGTAGTTAATAGCCTCATCAATTGTTTGCTGAGCGATCTTCCTTCCTTCCTTCCATATAAATTCCTCAGGCAGATATTCACGAAGATTAACATAATGAGATGCCATCACCCCTTTACTGAGTTTTTGTTCCCAACAGGAATATGGGTAATTTTTCATATATCGGAAGGCGCCTACGACATTTCCAATAACCGTTGGTGAAGTGACAACACTTACACTGCCAACATCTGTGTGAATTTTTTTTGGAAATAATATATTTTCCATTACCTCTTCTTCGATCGTCGTGCCGTAGTTAGCCGCAGTCTCAAGTGATCGCCTCTTGTTTATCGGCATCTCATGAATTAAACCATCTGCATCAAATGTGTCTCCAGCAGTTATTTCGAATTTTAATTTTCCATCTCCTTTTGTCCGTATCGGCATCCAGACAGATGTTCGTTTATACGGTGATAATTTGATTGTCTTTTTATATGTGACCTGTGGCCCTTTATTAACAATCGGCCCCGATGTTTTAATCTCAACAGTTATTTTCCGTGTCTTGTCCGTTCTATTCATCACACTAAAACCCGCTTTGAACTCATCCCCCTCAATAACCTGATTTGGCATTACGGGACGTATTTCAGTAGGCTTGTTGACTTTAAATCCAGTATCACCAAGCCCCATTCTATCCGTAGGCGTAACGGCCATTGCAAATATCCGCCACCCGGTGAGATTGTCTGGCACATCAAACTCTATTTTAGCTATTCCGTTTTCATCGGGCCTTAATGATGGATTCCAGTAGCTGACAAATTTAAAAATTGACCTCATGTCAATATCGGGCCCTCCCCCTCCTCCTGCGTTGGCCCCTTTCTTTTCAAATTTCTGTCTTCCAACAAGCCGTGTCAGCAGGCTGTAATTTTGAAGATCCAGCCCATCAATGTGATAAAATCCCTTATAAGGGTCGTAATAATCTCTTCCTTGTGCCAGCAAATCAAATACCGCTTCATCGATAACTACAACAGCCAATTCTATTGATTCTTCCTTATCCTTCTGTCTTAGCCTTGCTTTTAGCGACGCTTTTACTTTATCCCGTGGCTTATAGACTTCTTTTTCTGTTTTAATATCAATATCAATTTCTTTATAGGGATCTTTTACAGGAACAGATACATAGCCCATGCGAAATGTCGGTTTTCCAAGATCTACATCTCCTTCACCAAGCGGCTCATCTACGCGCGGCGACATGACGATAATTGAAAAATAAAATCCGGGCAAATATTCGGGCTTCACTGGAAATTCAATTACAGGTGTACTGCTATTCAAGGTTTGTGTCCAGTGGTCCATTACACCATATCGTTCAATCGATATTAAAGCAGTAGCACCAGGAAAGGGATTTTTAATCAAGTATCGAGCGGCATCACCAATTTTGTATTTTTCCTGTTCAGGAATTATTTCAATACTGTTGTCATCCGGTTGATGCCATACAACTCTGCCTTTTCCCGCTACCCATGCCCTTATGGTCGTACTATGCTCTCGTCCTTTTGTGTCTTTGATTGATGCGGTAATCCTAAGCGTTCCCGGGTCAGATGGTAAAAACTCACATAATCCCGGTTCATCTTTAGACACATACTTAAACCTTGATAAAACAACCCATTCTTCAATATATTTTGTTAGGTATGCGTTTCCTGCGCCTTTTACTCTGGATGCTTTTGTCACCAGACGTTCAACTTTAACCTTAACATTGCTCCCGGTTTTTGGCTTGCCTGTTTCATCAACAACAATAAATTTTACTTGTGAAGGTTCATCCTCCTTGTATATCCATTTGGTATTCTTTAGACCAACAAATCTGTTTCTGCCGACATAATCGGCGATTGTCGAATCAGCTATATATTTTCCCCTGTCATCTTGAACAGCGCTTTCTATAATCAGACTTCCATATAAAATTCCTTTGTCCGGTATCTGAAATCTGGTTATCAGTCTTCCTTTGTCATCCATCATTTCAGTCTTGTTGAAAATTGTATGAGTGGGACGTTCTTGATACCTGTAACTATCAAAAATAAAGCTTTTTGCGATATGATGTTTTGATGAAAAGTACCTTCCCTTCAGCCTGGCAACAATTCTCGCTGAGGCGTCAATGTAAGGCCCGCCCGAATGGAGTCTTGCAGTAGTATTTACTTCAACCGAATCACCTTGATGAAATAAATCGCCGTTTGTATCAGTCTCCACTCGAAAAGAAGCGGGCGTAAAATCACTCACAAGCACACGCATGGGACGCCACGTATATCTTTTTGTAAAATCAGAACGTAAAACAAATTGATACCATCCCACAGCACTTGTTTTTGGCACTGTGAACTCGCCATGATACGTGCCAAATTCTGACAGTTTTATTGTATCCACTTTATGTGCCGACTTGCCCATGGGATCAATTATCTCAAGACTGTATGTTCCTTTCGGCGGGGTTATAAATGTTTTGTTATCCTGGTTACGAACAAAGAGTTTGTATTGTATAGTGTCACCAATCCTGTAAACACCTTGCGCGGTCGTACCCCATGCGTGAATGTGACCGTAACGTTCTTTTGTTCTTGAAAACATTGTATGATTAGACGCTTGATAGGTATCTGCTAAGAACCACTCATCAAGCGGCAACACCGCTATATCTTGACCTTTATCAACACGGACAAAAAACCTCGTGTCATTGAAGTCTGTACCCCATCCAAATGTACGCATATCAGGATCCAGTTTCTCTGTACCATCCAGCATTGCGAGGCCATGGCTATCCGTAATCCCTTTACTTAGGACTTTGTTTCTATGAGATAATGATTTTATTGAATCCTTGTAAATGATGATCTTTGCAGCTTCGACGCCTTTTCCGGTTTCAAAATCTGTTACCCATACCAGTGTATTGAAATGACCGGCTTTTACATGAACCTGAAAAGGCGTAACTTGTGCGAAAAATTCTCTTTCATATTGGCTTTTTTTGAGATGAGGGCTCGTTGAAATATAGCCAAATACCGCTCCTGACTTTCCTTTAAAGACATTGCGAATTCCTAAGGGCATTTTGAAA
>JAFDFT010000240.1 GCA_019309685.1 Deltaproteobacteria bacterium | reverse complement strand
TAATATTCTAAAAGAGAATCAGATACCCATGCGTATACTTCTTATAGAAGATGACAAAAAAATCTCCGAGTTTATCAGGATCGGATTAAAGGAAGCGGGTTACATTACCGATCACGCGGAAAATGGTGAGGATGGGCTTCATCTTGCCACGACAGGTTCGTACGATGTTGCTGTTATTGATATCATGCTCCCTAAATTAGATGGGCTTACAATTATAAATGAAATTCGTCAAAAGGATATCAATATCCCCATTATCATTCTTAGTGCTAAAAACACCGTGGATGACCGAATACGTGGTCTTGAAAAAGGCAGTGATGATTATCTGACAAAGCCTTTTTCTTTTTCCGAACTTTTAGCCCGTATTCAGGCATTGGTCCGAAGAGCCACACGCTCCCCAGATTCAACGATTCTCAGCGTTGATGATCTTTCATTAAACCTTCTTACACGTGAGGTAAGGCGAAATGATAATAAAATAGAACTTCAGCCGCTCGAGTTTGATCTTCTTGCATATTTAATGAGAAATGTTGACAGGGTTGTATCTAAAACCATGATAATGGAGCATGTATGGGATTATGATTTTGTACCCAGCACCAACGTTGTTGAAGCCAGAATTTCTAAGCTTAGAGACAAAATTGATAAAGATTTCGAAATAAAATTGATACACACAATAAGAGGTGTTGGGTATGTTATTAAAAGAAATAACTGAAATATTCCGAACTCTCTCATTTCGATTAGCGCTTCTATACGCGAGCATGTTTTTTGGCTCTTCTATTATCGTTTTTTTGATTACCTTCTTCGTTCTTACCTTTGCAATGGATATGAGAATTGAAAATGGACATTTGGAAGAGGCTAAAGAATACGGTTCGATTTTATCATTAAAAGGCATGGACCTTTTAAAAACGACCTTGCGCGTAGAAGCAGAATCTGAAGGAATTGAAAAAATATTTTTGCGCGTTATTGATCTTGAAGGTAAAGAACTATTTTCTTCCGATGTGTCGAACTGGAAAGGTGTTGGTATAAGCAAAGAAGCCATTGAAGAGATAAGCGATGGCAAGCAGTATGCACCTCAAAGAGAACTTCTCCCCGAATCTAATAACAAAATCCTCGTTTCATATAACATTATTGGCAAAGGGATAATACTTCAAATTGCTCAATCAATGGAAGATAATCAAAAATTTATGGAATTGTTTCGCAATACTTTCTGGGGAATTATGGGTATAATGACAGCTTTGAGTCTGGCCGTTGGCTGGACGATGGCACGGCGATCACTAAAAGGCGTCGAAATTGTCGCGCAAACTGCTGAAGATATCTCTAAAGGCGAATTAAACAAGCGGGTGCATGTAAAATTTAGTGGAACAGAGATCGAACGCCTGGCCAATACATTTAACAATATGCTGGACCGTATTGATACACTGATTTTTGGAATTAAGGAGGTAACCGATAATATCGCTCATGATTTGAAAATACCCATCACCAGGATTCGGGGTCTTGCCGAGGTCACTTTACATGTAGGCAGGGGCGATGAAAGGTACGAAGAAATGGCCGCGAGCACTATTGAGGAGTGTGATCATCTTATTCAGTTAATTAACACGCTTCTTGATATTTCCGAGAGAAAATCAGGCGTTGTGAAACCAACTATTAATGAAATCGATCTTGTTCAGTCTATTCATAGAGCATGCGAACTTTTTGAACCATTGGCGGAGGAAAAAGATATAAAATTTTCGACCGACCTTCCGAGTCAGTGTTTTATGACAGGAGACGAATTGGGTCTTCAACACTTAATAATCAATCTTTTAGATAACTCTTTTAAATATACTCCATCAAAAGGAAAAATAAATATTTCTGTTAATAATAAAAATGAGAAAGTAGAAATCATAATTAAGGATACAGGGATTGGTATTTCTAAAGAAGATCTTCCCTTTATATTCCAGAGATTTTATAGGTGCGATAAAAGCCGTTCTGAGGAAGGCTTTGGCCTTGGGTTGAGTCTGGCTGATACTATTGCAAAATATCATGGAGGAAATATTAATGCCGATAGCGCTCTTGGCAAGGGAAGTACTTTTATCGTTGTTCTGGACAAACATCCAGCGGACTAAAGTTATCACAAAACTAGCCGGGCCGTATACAATTTAACCCATTTCGTAGTTATATGATTGTCAAATATGTTTCTTAAGACAGTTTTGTTTGCCATTTAACTAAAATACAATTAACTCAAAGGATATTTAAAATTGATAAAATCAACAACAGTTGAATTAACCTATCAACAAAAACAAAGATTCTTAAATCATTATTTCTTTTTTTCCTATTTAATCATTCAGGCACTATGCCTCAGATATTTAAGCGAGATTCAATTTTCTAGCAATCTAACCATTTTGTTTTCATCCTTCGTATTTTTAACCTATGGGTTTATCTATCTTTTACCTGCTATTCTTCTTACCAAAATTACCTGTTTTTTTCTATATATAAAAAATAAATCGCTATCAAAAAAGAAGAATGTCACTGTATATTTTATTGCAATTCTTTTTACAGCTATTACCAGTTTTGCTCTGTTGGTGGATCAAACTATTTTTTCATTATACGGGTTTCATTTAAATGGATTTGTATTAAACCTTCTCATCACACCAGGAGGCATAGAGGCTTTAGGGGCGAGCGATTCGGCTGTGCTCACAATTATGATGCTTCTACTTGCTTTTATTGCATTTTATTTCGCTTCATTCTTAATCATGAAGAAGTATTATCTATCCAAACTGAAACGCGCACCTGAAAAACATTACAAAATTTATCGATACTTAATCGCGATACTTGTTTTAATGACAACGAGTGAACGCATTGTCTATGGCATTGCTCACCTTCAAGGGAATAGACCTGTACTTGCCGCCTCCAATGCGTTTCCATTTTATCAGCCCGTGACATTCCGCTCTTTGGCAAAAGACCTGGGCTATAAGGGGCATCGTGAAATTGATCTTTCAGGCCCGGAAAAATCATTCCGGTTATCTTATCCCCTTAAACCTTTAAGCATTGAACGGCCGGAAAAGCCTTTAAATATTGTCTGGCTTGTTGCTGAGTCATGGCGATGGGATATGCTCGACAACGAAATTATGCCGATGACGTGGAATTTTTCACAAAAAGCGTATCGGTTTACAAACTGTTACAGCGGCGGCAATGGCACAAGAATGAGTATATTTGCCATGTTTTACGGTTTATACAGCCCCTACTGGTTTACGTTTTTAAATGAACGGCGAAGCCCTGTTATCATGGACGTAGTACAGAGTCAAAACTATCAGCTTGGTTTATTCACCAGCGCGAAATTTTCCTACCCGGAATTTGATAAAACAGTTTTCGCCAATGTTCCCGATGAATCGCTCCATGAATACAGGGGGGGGCGCAATTGGGAAAGAGACAGAAAAAATGTAAGCGACCTGATTGATTTCATTAAAAATCGAGACCAATCGCTACCATTTATGACCTTTCTATTTTTTGAATCACCGCATGCCCGGTATTATTTTCCAAAAGATAGCATTATTCGGGATAATTATCTGGAAGATTTTAACTATGCCACAATGTCCTTAGAAAAGGATATAGGGTTGATTTTTAATCGTTATATCAATGCATGCCATCATCTGGACAGTCAACATGGCAGGATATTGGATTTATTAAAAAAAGAAAAATTGCTGGAAAATACGATTGTTATTATTACCGGCGATCATGGAGAAGAGTTTATGGAAAAAGGGCGATGGGGGCACAATTCTGAATTTCATGAAGAGCAAGTCAAAGTTCCTCTGGTTATCTATATCCCTGATTCAGGAAGCGGTGTTATTGATCGCATGGTAAGCCATCTTGATGTTCCACCGACAATCATGCCGATATTAGGCGTAAAAAACGATAGTGGTGATTATTCGCTGGGACATGATCTTTTCGGCCCAACTAAAAGACAATATACCGTTTTGGGTGACTGGGACAGTATCGGTATTGTTACCGGCAGTTATAAAGCACGATTCCCCGTAAAAAATATTTTAGCGTTTCAGACCAAAGTAACAACCAAAAATGATCAGCCGGTAAAAGAAGTGGATCGCTTTTATGATGCACACCAGGAGACCTTAAAGGAAATCATACAATCCTTAAGCAAATTCGGATACAAGCAATAACTCTATATAAATCAAATATGGATGTCATTTGATCCGTTTTTGTTATTTCATCAAGACGAAATATCTGTTCTATTTCATCTCGCCCGGACTAACCCTAATTGAGCACTTAGAATTTAAAAGTCAAGAAAGCAGCACCATTAAGCAAATACTTCATTTAGCTTGCCTCTTTACCCATATTTAGATATTCAAGAAATATTATAAATTATAAAAATGAGCTAAATATTGGTGTTTCAAATAATTAATCCCATGTTATCAAATCCAGAAAAAATAAAAAGTCACATTGTTGAATTAATTAAAGACTCAAAAAATCGACTGACTCCTTTGGCTGTTGAAAAGCATCTACTTAATAAAAATCCTGAATTGTCTAAAGAAATTCTTAATCATTCATTAAAAAAACTCATTGCTGAAGGAGATCTGACGTATACATATGAGTTTGGCACTTCTTTCCTCGAAGCCTCTTTTGATAAGCCGGTTCGCGTATCTGACCATGTGGTGATAAAACCTGAGCGTTGCACTTTTTCCCCCCATCAGGATGATGTCGTGGTAACCTTGCAAAAAGGAGCCTCTTTTGGCTCGGGCCGTCACCCGACAACCAGGCTGGCAATACGCGGGATGGAAGCTGTTCTGCTAAAAAACAGTACAACTGAAAAAAAAAGGAACCCCAAGGCATTGGACGTGGGAACCGGTTCAGGAATATTGGCCATTGCTTCGGTGCTTA
>JAFDFT010000239.1 GCA_019309685.1 Deltaproteobacteria bacterium | reverse complement strand
TTGAAAACAGAGCCGGATTCTTATTTGAAATCGTCAAGCAAGTCAAGAAACAGGCAGGGGATGATTTTCCTCTTTTGGTCAAAATTAATACAGAAGATAAGCTAAAGAATGGGCTTACGGTTGAGGAGAGTGCCTGGATTGCGGCCAGACTTCCTGCGTTTGGCGTGGATGCGATAAAGTTTACGGGCGGAACGTATGAGTCATCGCTCAATATCAGCCGGGGTGATATTCCTGCTGAGGAGGTCCTTGAAGACCGCACTGGATGGGAACGAATTAAAATCAGCCTCATCATCAGAGCAATGAGAAAAAAGTTCCAGTTCAGCGAGGCTTATTTTCTTGAAAACCTGAAAAAAATAAAGTCAGGTGTAAGTGTCCCCGTTATCCTCGTTGGGGGGCTGCGTTCGCCGGAGATGATGGAGAATATTTTAAAAGACGGCCACGCTGATCTTATTGCCATTGGCAGGCCGTTGATCCGTGAACCTGATTTTCCCTCAAAGATTCTTGCAGGCGACATGAGCCCGGCTTCATGCATCAACTGTAACCGTTGTTTTATCAGGATTATTCAGGAAAAACCGTTGCGTTGCTATGCGCTAAAGGCTAAATAATTGTTGTTGCGGTTTCCTTAGAATAGCGGCGCGATTACATAAAAAAGGCAAGGGGAATGCACACCATTAGATTCGAACCCTTGCCTTTTTAAGTCGATTATGTGGCCATACTATTTGCTCGTGCCAGTGTCTCTTTTGCCTCTTTTGCCATTGTTTCAAGAAGCTCCTTGCAGGTCGGGACGTCATTGATAAGGCCGATGGATTGTCCTACCATGAGCGGCGCCTGGTCAACATCGCCCGTTTCCCATGCCTTCTGGATCCTATCCCCGCTCATCAGCGGTATGAGTTCTTCAAGGCCGCCTCCCCTTTCTTCGATTTCAATGATTTCTGATATGGTCTTATTCATCAGCGCTCTACCCTGAAGGCCTATGGATTTTCCAAATATGGTTGTCTCAAATTCCTGCTTTTTAACGAGTTGCTGTTTGATGTTATCATGGACCATGCATTCTTTTGTCGCGATGAAACGGCTTGCCATCATCACGCCATGTGCACCAAGGTTCAATGCCGCAGCAAGTGAACGGCCGTCTGCAATTCCTCCGACGGTTACCACTGGGATTTTCACTGAGTCCGCGATCCGCGGCGTTAAGATCATGGTGCTGACGTCATCATTTAAGGGGTGTCCTCCCTCTTCAATACCAGCCGCGTAAATGCCGTCGTATCCAACTTTTTCTGCGTGGCGTGCGTGACGTACGGATCCTACCTTATGGAAAAGCTTTACCCCTGCTTTTTTAAGAGAATCGATATATTCCATGCCAAGGGCACGATCCAGGGGCGCGCCGGAAACTTCAATGCCATCCACTTTTTCCTCTGCGCATACCTTTGCGTAGATTTTATGGTGCTCTGTCGTTATCCGAATAGATGGAAGCGCGGTAATATTTATCATAAAAGGTTTGTCTGTGAGTTTGCGGGTTTCCTTAATTGCATTTCTGAAATCTTCCTCAGTATCGTAATTACCTGCAGTAAGATTTCCCATACCGCCCGCATTGGATATGGCAGCGCACAACGGCGGTATGCTGAGCCACATCATGGCACCGCATATGATAGGATATTCAATTCCAAACATTTCAGTGATTTCTGTTTTAAACATTTTTCCTCCTTCAATAATTTTTATTTACGCTCATTTGAGGTAATAATAATAGATGCTAGATAAAAGATAATGGGTGCCGCAAACCAGACGGCCTGTGGGATCAAGGTTATTACTCCATTGCCGAATTTAAATAAAACAGGATTCCACCATTTTGGTTCATATGTCCAAAGGTTGCCGCTAGTCGCTATCAACTCAACAGCAAGTTCCTGGATTTGCCCCCACAAAAGCATGATACTGAGTTCCTGCCACCGAAACCGGATAAAATGGGGCGGTTTGCAAAATCTGTAAACCAGGCTCACGCCGATCATAAACAATCCGCCATCCCACAGTGTGTGAAGCAGCGGCTGAAGTATCGGATGCAGCGGCCAGGGACTGAGGTGCGTAAACACAGGATCATTTGAGAACTCAGGTCCGGTAAAGTAAAATCCCAGTTCCCATGTCAGGCCAATCATGACGCCTGCCCAGAACATATATCCAATATGGCGGGGAAAGCGACTGCTTATATGCATATAAATAAAGAAAATAAGCGTTCCCACGGCAATTGCGATATCAAGAATATAAAGAAAATGTTCGATATGGGCTCTCCGGATATTATAAAATCATTCTGGTCTTCAGAAAGAAAATGAATGATACGAACTATTACAGAATCCGATTTCTGTGTCAAGCTGTATAGAAAAGGCACTCAGGAGTGTCACCGAGGTCCATGAGCAATCTATGCTTAATCCAGGTGGCATTGCTTTTTTGTTGCACTGCAAATGTTTTGGGATAGTCTACGGATAAAAAATGACTTTTCGAGTGCGAATCTATCGCTGATTTCTTGACTCTTTCTGACAGACTTGATATCTCAAAAACGCTAGTATTCGCTTCTATTGAAAATCTTGATAGGCGTGCTTCTAACATCATACATTCGAGACTTGTAAAAGGTCATCCCTATGGTAAAATCTTAGAAAATTTGGATTCATAAATAGCATGGAGAAAAAAAATTGTTTTTCAGACCTTGCGAAGAAACCGGCAACCAACTCGCTCAAATAATATCCATTTCACCAGCAGATTTTTTTAAGCGTTTGCCGGCTATTGAAAATGGTTCTGACACATTTCTCTTGACAGAAAGCGAGTTTGTATCCTAAAAAATTTTTGTGATTAATTATAAAGGAGAAAAATATGTTTTTTGAAAAACAAGTAAAAGATTTAATGATACCAATTAGTGATTATGCTGTCACGTCTCCGGAGAAGACTCTTAAAGACGCAGTGCTTGAGATGAGAAAAATATACTGTGAGGTAGAAACCGGAAGTTGCACTGAAGCAGGTCACCGTACCAGTATGGTGCTGGATTCGGACGGCAAGCTTGTAGGGATTCTTGACTTTCAGTCTATTTTAAAGGTTCTGATTCCTGAAATAGCCGGCAGATTGAGCGAAAAACTGGCAGCATTAAGCGTTTCCGTTGCTTTCGCCGAGGCGGATGCGGCTGATCTGGATGAAGCCAGGGCAGGCTTTAAGAAAAGAGTATTGAAGAACACGGAAACAAAAGTTGCTGCTATCATGTTGAAAATCAAGGGTAAAATTGATTGCGATGCGAGCCTTCTGGACGCACTCAAGATGATGCATCGAAACAAAATTACGGTGATTCCTGTTTTCGAAAAAGACAAGATCATTGGTGTACTTCGCGATTCTGATCTTTTCCTTGCCATTGCAAGCGTGCTGACAGAATAGCCCAAATTTTATTGCGGTCCTTCACAGGTGTTGCGCCGCAATATCTTCAATATATCTTTCAACCCGGCAGGTTTGGAAAATATTCACGAGCATCTGGCTGAGCCAATCGGTCAGATGTATGAGAACTTGCCTGTTTCAGTCCCTATTAGTACTCCACATTGGCAGGAAAAAAGCATATGACAATGCCGGCAGTATTTATATCTGATATATATAAAAAGTTTCTTAACGTTCAGGCCCTTTCAGGGGTGAGTTTCGAAATAGGGCAGGGGAGTTTTTTTGGACTGCTGGGTCCCAATGGAGCTGGTAAGTCAACCCTAATCAATATTATGGCCGGTTTGACCCGTGCCAGTCAGGGGACCATACAGGTGATGGGGAATGACGTTTCAAAGGATTGGCGAAAAACACGTTTCGCGTTGGGCGTCGTCCCGCAGGAGCTTGTGTATGATTCTTTTTTTACAGTGCATGAAATGCTGAAGCTTCAGTCCGGCTATTTTGGTCTTGGCGCTTCTAACCGGGCGTGGATTGACGAGTTGATTGAAACGTTGGATTTGACCGATAAATCGGATGAAATACTTTACCGGCTTTCAGGGGGTATGAAAAGACGGGTATTGATTGCCCAGGCGCTGGTTCACAAACCTCAGGTGGTCGTACTGGACGAACCCACAGCCGGAGTGGATGTGGAGCTTCGCAGAGTATTATGGGATCTTACGAAGCGTTTGCATAAAGAGGGCCACACTATTTTGCTGACCACCCACTATCTGGAAGAAGCTGAAGCGCTTTGTGAACGGATCGCGATTCTTGACCAGGGAAAAGTTGTCGCCCTGGACAGCACAAAGGCTATTGTTGAACAATTTCCTTATCGTTTTCTTTGTATTAACCTGAAAGATTCGTCCGTAAAACTACCGGACGTGATTCAGGAAAAAACCGTATCTTTAAAAGGAAGTGAACTGACTCTGCGTTTGCATCGGAAAGAAGATAGAATCGCTGACCTGCTGGAAGCGTTTTACGCGGCCAATATATCATTTACAGACCTGCGGACCTATGAGCCGGGGCTTGAAGAGGTATTTGTGGCATTAACAGGGAAAAAGAATGGTTAACTGGCGAGGTTTATATACCCTTTTTGCAAAGGAAGTCTGGCGGTTTGTTAAAGTTGCGGTGCAGACAATTCTCACTCCTGTTGTCACCGTGATGCTGTATCTGCTGATTTTTTCTTCGGTATTATCTGAAAAAGTGGAGGTGTATCAGGGCACCAATTATACAACGTTTCTGGTTCCGGGCCTTATTATGATGTCTATGATTCAAAATGCGTTCGCGAATAGTTCGTCCAGCCTGTTTCAGTCAAAACTCAATGGAAGCATCGCCTTTGTTTTATTAGCTCCTATTTCTAATCTTGAATTTTACGCGGCATCCAATCTTCCGGTTTTGCTGGGCTTTGCTGTTTTAGGTACCGGCATTCTCGGCACGCTGGGACTGATTGCCTCCATATGGGCGGAGAAATGGGACCATATTTCGGCTTTTCAAAACTTTGTAATTCTGCCGCTGTCATTTTTAAGCGGTGTCTTTTATTCGATCCGCTCTTTGCCGGAATTCTGGCAAAAAATTTCTTATTATAATCCATTTTTTTACATGATCGATGGGTTTCGCTATGGTTTTTTGGGGGTTTCGGACATCTCCGTATGGATAAGCATGGGTATTGTGGGTGCTTTTTTTGTTACGGTCAGCCTTGTGTGTCTGCTTTTGCTTCGAAGTGGGTATAGTTTACGCGGATAGTCCGAATATTCCATGAAATTTTTTGATTATATTTTATTTATGATAACATATCAGCAGCTTATTTTATAAAATTTTATGCAACGTACAAGCTGCAAATATTTTTAAGGGATCGTTTCATTTTTATATCAAGAAATATCACCCTTCGGGCGAGTAACCTTTACCACATCTGTGGCGTTGCGAGCCATTCGCAGTAGTTTACTACAGCTTCATGTCCCACGCCTTGCAGCTGTGGCAAAATCAACTCGTGAAATATAAGGGATAGCTTCTTTATGTATTTAATCGGCGCTGAGTTAACAGGGAAAACGGGTTTTGCCTCAATGGTCCTTGTTCACCGGGTGAGAAAAGATTTAAAGAAATATTATCATGTAATTAATATTAAAAGACTTTCTTTTGATTCCAACGGAAATAATCTGATTAAAGAGGTTTTTCGGATTTATAATGATAGAAAATATACCACCCGAAAACCCCGTTTTAGCCAGATCGGCAGGCCCAAAAAGATGGTAAATGAAAAGCCGTTAATATTCACGGCTTTTTGTGATTACACCGTTGAAGACATGCAGTACTTAAAGAAGCGTAACATTCAGGCAAACTGTATTTTTTTTAATGATGAAAGCAAATGGCGGACAGAAATTCCCGGTAAGTGTTTGAAAAGTGATTTCTATATTTCTAAAAATACACTAATCAGCACTATACTGGGGGTAATAGAGCAGGATCGATTGATTATGACTAATAAAGAATCAGGAGAAGAACTGTTTGAAGCATTTAACGAATACAGAAAGATTAAGGACGCGCATGTTAGTGCCCAAGATGTAAAGCCTCTCGAGGATCTTGTATTGGCCCTGGCCATGCCTGTTTGGTATTATGAAAATCTGCTTGCCATACGGTCCAGAAGGTCATAAAGATAGATAAAAAGATTGAAACCGAACGAGAAATAAAAATCGCAGGAGAACGGATATGGATGTAAAGGATTTTAAAAGTGTTGTTTATGAAAAGGATGATGAAACGGGAATTGTTACGGTAACGATAAACAGACCGGATGTTAAAAACGCGCTAACACCGGGCGTTCTTGTTGAACTCCCGAGAGCCATTGACGCTGTGGCTCAAGACGAGACTGCAACAGCGATAATTATCACCGGTGCCAAACCGGAAGGGGAGAGTGATCCTGAAAAAGAGGCCTTTTGCAGCGGCGGATATTTTAATCTTGCTGAAGTGGAATCCATGAGCCAGGAAATGAAGGACGAACTTGATTTCACGGATATTGCACAGAAAAGATTATGTTTAAAGCTCTGGAATTTGTACAAGCCGGTTATTGTCGCGATGAACGGGCTTGCCATTGGCGGGGGGATTACCATACCGATAGCGTGCGCGGACCTGATCTATGCGTCGGAGTACGCGTGGGCAAGGCTTCCTTTTATAAAACTCGGCATCATACCGGAACTTGCTTCAAGCTATCTGTTGCCCCGCCTGATAGGCATGCAGCAGACAAAAGAGATTATGTTTTTCGGAGAAGATATACCCGCTAAAAAACTTGAGGCGCTTGGCATCGTCAACAAAGTACTTCCCCATGAGGAGCTGATCCCCTATGCAAAAGAAATGACGTTAAAACTGGTTCCGCCGGCAGGCGCGTATATGGCCGTCCGATTGACAAAAGAAGTGCTTCACAAGCCATTGATCGAAGCTGTTACCAAAGCCCTTGACCTTGAAAATGAGGCTTTACTCAAGACCTTTTCATCAAAGGACTTTGTTGAGTCGATGGCCTCTCGAGCCGAGAAGAGGGCGCCTGTGTTTAAGGGGGAATAGAGACGTTTTAGTGGGCATCCAGATAGTCCCTGTATTTTTTCATATTGTATAATATTCGGGCTGTTAAACGGAACTCGGGAAATGTTGGCATGCCGGCTTCATGGAGCCATTCTTCCACCTCTTTGTGGAGAATATCTGCCTGAACATCATCTTCCCTGGCAAGGGATATGAAAAGCGGTTTTTCAAGAACTTCTTTTGCCTTGAGTGATACCTGAAGGTAAATGTTCAGAGCGGTTCGGCCGTAATCCTTGTAAATCCAGTTAGGCGACATATTGAAAATCAGCGCGTCGATGTTTGGATCATCTCTGAGGAGTTCCATCACCCGGATCAAATTACCTTTTCGTGTCAATGCTGCCATGATATCCAGTGGGTTTTTTACACTCGATCCCTGAAGCGGTATAAATTCTTCAAGTTGGCGGATTGTTTTTTCCGCAAGATGGGGTACGGAAAGATTTTCTTTTTCCGCGAAGTCTGTCATGGTCACGGAGCCTCCGCCTGCACCGCCGAGTATGGCAACATTTGTTCCTTTGGGGGTAGGCATCATCTGAAAAGCCTGAAGGGTATGTACCATTTCCTCCAGCGAATGAACCTGAATGATTCCTGCTTGATCGCACATGGTCTTCCAGATATTTTGTGATCCCGCGATGGCAGATGTATGCGACAATGTTGCCCTTGAACCGCCTTTGGTTTGGCCGCCTTTCAATATAACCAGCGGTTTTTTTATTGAAGCTTTCTTCGCGGCTTCAAAAAACTCTCTTCCTTTTTTTATGCCCTCAACATACGCGCCGATAACTTTGACTTTATCATCTTGCGCCATGTAATTTAAAAAATCATGGGCCTGCAGATCGCTGGCGTTTCCATAACTCACGGCTTTACTGAAACGAATTTTTCGAGGCTCACTTTTACGGATAACCTGATACGCAATCTGGCCGCTCTGTGAGAAGAATCCGGTAGAACCCGACTCAGCAGGGAATTCATCCGCCCATGACAATCCGCCCTCCGGGCAGTAGACGCCCATGCAGTTCGGGCCAATCAGCCTGATGCCGCCTTTTCGCGCGGTTTCAGAAAGCTGATTTTCAAGGTCCGCGTAGTCCTTTCGGCCTGTTTCGCTGAATCCGGCAGTCAGCAGATGAACAAATTTGACACCCTTTTGTACGCATTGTTCCATTACTTCCATCACAGTGGTAAAGGGTACCGTAAAGATCGCGAAGTCAATTTCATCCGGTATGTCAAGAATACTCGGGTAGGCTTTGAGTCCTAAAATTGTCTTTGCTTTTGGATGGACGGGATAGATTGGGCCCTGGAAACCGAGCTTAAAGGACCCGGCGATCCACGAATTGCCGCTTGACCAGCCCCATTTTTTTTGGGTGACGCGCCGATAACGGCAATATTTTTTGGGTAAAAAAGTCGGTCAAGATTGACTGTTGTTTCCATTATACCAGGTAATTCCTTTCATTTATCAATTTTGATGGCTTCGTAATCCCACCCAT
>JAFDFT010000238.1 GCA_019309685.1 Deltaproteobacteria bacterium | reverse complement strand
TACTGCACCTACCCGATTATCGAAGGCAGAAATATGCGGCTTCATGACCCAGGGGCCGTATGTGATGAAATTGAAACAATGCTTTCAGATGACATTGATACGATATTCATTGTGGATAATGAATTTAATTACACCATGGATCATGCCCTGGCTGCAAGTAAAGAGATTATAAGAAGAAACATTAAGTTTCAATGGGGATGTTACGCAAATCCGGCCTTCGTCACTCCAGAACTGATCCATGTGATGCGTGACGCGGGTTGTACGGGCATTGAATTTGGGTGTGACGCGGCGTGCCCGGAAATGCTGTTGAACATGGGCAAGAACTTTACAGCGGATGATATTAAAAACGCGTCTGATATATGCAAACAGGCGGACATGCCCTTTTGCCATTCTCTTCTTCTGGGCGGACCCGGTGAGACCATGGATACTGTCAAAAACACAGTGGATACTGTTTTACAATTGTCTCCTACGGCCGCTATCTGTATGATCGGCATTCGTGTTTTCCCCAACACCCGGTTGTCTAAGATTGCCGAGAATGAAGGTCTGGTCAGCCCTGAAGATGATTACCTGGAACCTGTATTTTACTTATCAACTGCTATTGAAAATGAGATTGTTCCATTTATTGAAAGCTTTGCCAAGGAGCATCGAACCTGGATTTTCCCGGGTTTAAATATCAACATGAACGAAGCCATGCAGAAAAAATTACGAAAATTCGGTATCAAGGGCCCCATGTGGGAGTATATGAAAAGGGCGCAAAGGTATAAGAAAAAATAAGATATAAACTCTGGAATTCAATTTTTATTTGATTCTCATTCTCTGGAACTGTTAATAAATTTACAATATCTATGATTAAATGGCTACTCGAAGCGGAAAAAGGACCGTTTTGGGATAGAAACTATCTAGTACCCATCCAGAAATTAGATATTTTGTTCGAGTTCAAGGAAGGCGATCCGCCTCAGGCGGATTAACCTGAAGAATACATGTAGTATTTTGAGGGTTGAAATTTGAGCCCGCCAAAGGCGGATGTTCCACCTGACACAGAAATCGGACAAAATTTCAATTTATGGATAGACACTACAAGGAGAAGAATATGGAATCCAGAACCTACCCTGAATTCAGCACCCACTACCCCTTGCTTCTGACAACTTTTATGAAACGGCCCGTAAAAATTTACCCGGATGAAATCGGCGTTGTTTACAGAAACCACGAATCCGGAGAATACCAGCGCTTTACATGGATGCAGTGGTATAAGCGCACATGCCGTCTGGCAAACGCTTTAAAAGCCTTAAAGGTTAAACCCGGAAAAGCGGGCGAGCCTGGCGACCGGATTGCCACAATGGCCCTAAATACTCATCGGCACCTGGAACTTTACTACGCATTGCCCTGCAGCGGTGCCTTACTGCATCCCATTAATGTTCGCCTCGCGCAAGACCATATTGTCTACACCATTAACCATGCCGAAGATAAAGTCATATTTGTGGATGATTTTTTGTTTCCTTTACTGGAAAACATCTATGATAAAATCAAAGATACTGTAAAGGCAGTTGTTTACATGTCAGACAAACCGGGACTGCCGGACACAAAAATAGAAAACATTTACGAGTACGAAAAACTATTGGAAAAAGAATCTGATGAATATGAATGGCCGTATTTAAGTGAAGATAATTACGCAACTCTTTGCTATACCACTGCTACAACCGGACTGCCAAAAGGCGCCATGTTCACACACCGGGCGCTTTATCTTCAAACCCTGCACGTGATAACGTATGCCAATTTTAGCAATGACCCATCGCGCGTATTTCTGGGTGAAAACAGCATTCCCATGATCATTGTCCCCTTATTTCACATTCACGCTTGGGGAGCCCCTTTTCTCGCAGTTTTATCGGCAATGAAAATCGTGCTTCCGGGAACGTTTACGGTTGAGGGCTTCTGTGAACTCGTTCAAACAGAAAAGGTCACCAGTGTCGCTGTTGTGCCAACCATTTTAGCTTTACTTTTGGAGTTCAAGGATATTGATAAATACGACCTTAGCAGCCTGATTCAAGTTGCCGTGGGAGGCGGCGCCCTTCCACTGGGGTTAAAAACCAAGTTTGAAAAGAAAATTACCACTCTTAATGCCCGCTCCGGATATGGAATGACCGAAACCGCACCCACCACCATTACCGCTTTTGTAAAAAAATATATGTCGGACTGGCCAAAGGAAAAACTTGACGAAGTCAGGGTGAAAACCGGAGTGCCTGTTCCAGGCATAGAAGTAGAAGTAGTTGATGACCAGGGAAAACCGGTTCCTCATGACAATGAAACACTCGGTCAAATAGTTATACGCGGTCCATGGGTGACAGAGAAATACTATAAAAACCCCGAAAAAACAGCTGAGGCCTGGTATGATGGGTGGTTCCATACTGGAGATATGGCCACCATTGATGAAGAAGGATTTGTTGTGATCGCGGATCGTATGTCGGATATCATCCGAAGCGGTTCGGAAATGGTTCCCACTGTTTTAATTGAAAACCTGATCGCGCTGGCTGACTTTGTTTTGGAAGCCACTGTTGTGGGTGTTCCTGATGATGTGTGGGGAGAAAAAGCCATGGCAGTCATTAAACTTATTCCGGGCGCTACCAATACAGAAGAGGAGATCATTGAATTCCTAATGGCAGAAGGTGTGAATAAAGGAAAGATCACCAAGTGGATGCTTCCAAAGCTAGTGGCCATTGTGGATGAAGTACCTAAGACCAGTGTGGGGAAGTTTAACAAAAAAGAGATCAGGAATACTGTGGATACATTTCTGGCCAAAGCCAAGGATATGAGCTCAGGATAAATCAATAAGCAGTTATCGTCAATTCCTTACAGCTTACTGCTGTATAATATTTTTGTAGTCATCGAACAAAATCACAAAAAAACTTATATAAAATAGGTTACTCTGCGAGCGATCGCATATTAATATGTTATTAACCAAATGAATTAAACAATCTTGGAGTAACTGTGTTATACGTATTTGGCGGATTACCTGGTGTTGGAAAAACTGAATTATCGATGCAGCTTGCTAAGAGGATTGCAGCGGTTCATCTACGAATTGACACGATTGAGCAAGCAATGCGTGATTCAGGAGTGAGAGATATTGGCCCCAAGGGATACAATGTTGCTTATAAGGTCGCTTATGACAATCTTACTCTTGGGCTGGCAGTAATTTCAGACTCGGTAAATCCATTGAATATTACAAGGCAAGCATGGCGTGATGTCGCGACTCAAGCCGGCGCCAAAATTTGTGAAATTGAAATTATTTGCTCCGATTTCACGAATCATCGTCGGCGGGTGGAATCTCGAATATCCACAGTTCAGCGCTTGGATTTACCCACGTGGGAGGATGTCATTGAAAGGGAGTATGAAAAGTGGGATGTCGAACATATTGTTATAGATACCGCTGGAGAATCACCTCATGAGAGCATGATGAAATTGGAGAATCAACTTGGTTTGTCGTAATCATAAAAAAGTATGATATAGTGTTCTTCTCTAATAATTCAATACATCATTAAAATATAATGATTGTAGCCAAACCTTGAGCTACGAAACAAATGGAATATTCGAAGTGATAATAGGGATATTAAAAACAGTTTATCCATTAATGAAACGCTTGTTCGCTGTCTTCCTTGTTTTAGTCATCCTGAGTCTCGATACATTCAGCTCGGACTCAAAAAAAAATACAATCCATCCCATCTTTGATGTCGGTTATCAAATAATCGATTTAAAATACCAAAAAAATGGAAAGGAACAAAATCTCACTGCAGCCGTCTGGTATCCAACCGAAACAAAACCAAAATTATTTAATTACGGAGGGCCAACAAACGGCAACATTGCTGTGGATGCCACCCCCCTTGCCATAAACGGGCCATATCCTTTACTGGTCTTTTCGCACGGATACGGGGGCAGCGGTTTAAGTGCTGTATTCTTCACCGAACAGCTTGCAGCCAAGGGATGGATCGTCGTTGCCCCAGATCATCACGACAGATACTCGGCGACCCGAATACGATCCGGACGCAACAATGAGCTTGACCGTTCTGGGTTCTTCCGGCACGCCAGAGAGATCGCATCCTCTTCTCCTGAAGACCGGGGAAAGTACCTGTATCGACTGGATGAGATGAAGCTTACGTTGGACGGCATATTGAATCATTATTTATTTGAAAAACTCATCAACAAGGAACAAATTGCTGTCGGCGGTCACTCATTTGGAGGTTTCACGGCACTTGGATTATGCGGCACAATTAAGAAACGTCATGACACCCGAATCAAGGCTGTATTGTTGTTTTCCACAGGCGCCGGCGGTTACCTGTTCACAGAAGATGAGCTTCGGAAAGTTTGGATTCCATCAATGCTGTTCATGGGAGAGCGGGAAAGACAGCAGTACCGAGGAACCAGGACGATGTCGGAGATTTCAGACAAAATATACAGAAGCATGTCACCTCCGAAATACTTCCTGGAGGTTAAGGGGGCAAATCATTTCTCGTTCAACAATCGCTTTGTTGACAACCGGATGACAGGAATACTGAGTGGAAATGAAAAGATGTTCGATGTTATCCGGCGATACTCAATTGCTTTCCTTGAGAATCACGTCGCAGTAAATAAAGATTCCGATCGCGTTCTGAAAAGAAGTAATCCAATTCTTACGCGCTATGACAAGGAACCGCGCTCGTAAACAACTAGACAATTACCCTTAGATTCGAGTATAGTCATACACCACCGGTAAAACCGGTGGCTTGAAAAATGTGAACCGCTCAAAAGGTGACTTTTTGCTTACTCAAATAGGTTAAGCTGATCAATTCTACGATCCTCTTTCTCCTGATCTCTTATATATTTTCGTACAGCTTCTTCATCTCTGCCCACTGTAGTTACATGATAACCCCGTGCCCAAAAATGTTGCCCGGTAAAATTCTTTTTACGCCCAGCAAAATTCCTTGCTATTTGGATTGCACTTTTACCCTTTATAAACCCTATAATCTGAGCAACGGCGTATTTTGGAGGAATTGTCATCATAATATGTACATGATCGGGCATGAGATGACCTTCCATTACCTCACATTCTTTTTGCCTCGAAAGTTCTTTGAAAACATCACCCAAATACTTTCTGAGCTCTTTGTATATTTTTTTCTTTCTATATTTCGGTATCCAAGTTATATGATATATACACTCCCATTTAGAGTGACTTAAACTTTTAATATTTCCCATAGAAAACCTCCTTATCTTTTGCGCCTCAAACGGTTCACAGTAGAGGAGGTTTTCTTATATTCCCGTAAATGTCAAACTTTTGGAGTCGCCCGGCATAGCCGGGGGTTTACCCAGGAGAATTAATCCTAAACCTATCATCAGGAGGAGCATTTGTTTTCGAGCATTTGGATAATTCTCCATTAATTCTCCTGGGGAAACCCCCGGCTATGCCGGGCGACTCCAAAAGTTTGACATTTACGGGAATATAAGAAAACCTCCTCTACTGTGAACCGTT